>JBOFSL010000295.1:0-1111 GCA_051651525.1 Culicoidibacterales bacterium
GTATTTCTTGCCAACACTCACGCAATTCAACATCGATTGCGAGTTCTTTCTCAATTTTCAACACAAGTTTTTTCATAATTAATTTTTTTAAACTTTCTGGAATTGAGCAAAGATCAAATAATAATAGCTGATTTTCTAAAGTTACAATTTTTTGATTTTCAAGCAAAATAATTTGTTGTTGCTCAATCGGCTCATTTACTTGCATCTGATGTAATTGACGAATAATTTTAGCAAAAAATTGTGGGGTTGCAAATTCGATGACACCAACTTCTTGTGTTAATATTTCTAGCTCTTCTTCCATCGCTGCAATCCGGACAATCATAAAATCACCAACCGTTCGTCACTATCAATTCGCTCCTCTTGTCCTTGGCCAATCACATATTCAATATCAGCAAACTGTTTTTCAGTAATTGCTAAATATTGCACTAAACCACTTTTAGGACTGTGTTCATAAATTCTTTGTTTCAACAACTTTTCACTCGGTGTGTTTATACTAATTTTGCTATATACTGATTTTTGTAACATGATAAAGCCTTCATCGATTAAAAAACGGCGGAACTTTCGATAAGCACGTTGATCGACCAGCGTTTCCATAGGTAAATCAAATAAAACAATCGTCCTCATAAAGCGATAACTCACTGCATCAGTTCAATTTCAATAATATTTTGTGCCGTATCGTCATTCAAATATTCAAATACACTTTTCAAATACATCGTAACCCCGCCATTATTGACATAATATTCTTTTTGATTGATTTTAATTTTTTGATTTAATACATTAACTAGTTTGTATTTATATTCTTGATTAAGTTCATTTTTTCGATTTTCCCAAACAATTTGATCAACTAATACTCGAAATGGCTCCATTAAGTCACTGGCAAGATTGAACTCATTAAATTTGTTATGATGATTAATTCCTAATTGCGTCACATACCCTTGTGCAACAATTTCACGGGCAAAACATGAAAGTAAAATTGTATATCCATAGTCTAATGCTGAGTTGATCTGCGATGATACTTCTCGGTGAAAAGCTTTTCCAAATAAACTGTGCCAATATACTTTCGCTGCTTGTGCTTCTCTGTTCGTATGATCAGCAGTTTCAACCTGTTCTA
>JBOFSL010000296.1:0-2252 GCA_051651525.1 Culicoidibacterales bacterium
TTCTGTGTGAGCTGCCCCTAATTGGATAGGAACGATAATTGGTTTTTCATTCATAAAAAAATACCTCCTTCAATTTCGTACCTTTATCGTACTCAATTTTGGGAAGCATTTATAGACGGTCAGATGTTACTTGCTTACTTTAAAACTGACAAAAAAAGGTTCAAAACTAACAAATTCCTGATTTTTTATGGTTAAATCAGTAAAATGAAAAGTGAATAATGAAGTCACAGTGTACTGACGCACTGTGTACCAAAAAAGGAGATATCAAGATGCCAAAAATAAGTATGCTTAAAAAAGCAACTCTAAGTTTATTAGTATGTTCATTGCTTGCACCAATCGTACCACTAGGTGTATTTGCGAATAGCGAGAATACTGTTGTAGCAAAACAAGAATATGGAGATTTAGAACGAAAAGTAATCGGTTACTTCCCCGAGTGGTCATATAAATCAGAAGAGCATAATTATTTTAATGCTACCGATTTACAATGGGATTCATTAACACATATTCAATATTCATTTGCAATGATTGATGGGGAGACAAATGAATTAACATTTGGTGACAAACATGCAGCAATCGAAGAAACATTTGAAGGAATGGATCTTAGTTATAATGGTGAAGTTATCGAATTAGATGAGAGCTTACCGTATAAGGGGCATTTCAATGTACTACAAGTGATGAAACAAAAGTTTCCAGATGTAAAATTATTATTATCAACTGGTGGTTGGGCTGGATCACGTAATTTCTACACGATGCTAGATACTGATGAAGGAATTGAAACATTTACTGATTCGGCCGTAGCGTTCATTCGTGAGTACGGTTTTGATGGAATCGATATTGATTTTGAATTCCCATCATCAACAAGCCAATCAGGAAATCCTGATGATTTTGATTTGTCAGAGCCACGTCGTGAGACGATTAACGCACGTTATAATGAATTTATGCGCGTGTTACGTGAAAAATTAGATGCAGCATCAAGTGCTGATGGTGAACAATATTTATTAACAGCAGCAGTAAGTGCATCTTCGTGGGTACTTGGTGGTGTTGAATCAAATGATTATACGAATTACTTAGACTTTTTAAGTATTATGTCATATGACTTCCACGGTGGATGGAACAGTCATGTTGAAAATCAAGCCAATATTTACGGAGATCCTGCCGATAAAGAGACAGCAGGCATGATGTTACCAGTTTTGTCAATGGACTGGGCATACAAATATTACCGTGGAGTGTTACCACCAGAGAAAATCATCATGGGAGTTCCTTACTACACGCGTGGTTGGGAGAATGTCCAAGGTGGAACAAATGGATTGCATGGAACGAGTAATCAACCGGCAACTGGAAAATACAATGTCTGGGCAGATTTAGATGCGAATGGGAATCCAATTCCTGCTGGAGTAAACCCTTTATGGCATGTAATGAACTTACTTGAACTTGATGAAAACTTAGAAGTACATTGGGATGAAGTTGGACAAGTTCCATACGTATGGCAAGACCAAGAAAAAGTGTTCTTAACATTTGAAAACGAACAATCAATTGATGCACGATTAGATTATATTGAAGAAAAAAACTTAGGTGGAGCATTAATTTGGGTTATGGATGGTGACTACGGTTTAAATGAAAACTACGTGCCAGGATCAACTCATATTAACGAAGGAAAATACACGTATGGTGATACGTTAACGTCACAATTAATGGCTGGACTTGACGAAATGGGACCAGCAGAAAAAACACAAGATCAAAGTGCTAATTTAGAAAACATTGACGTTGATGTAAACTTGATTGGAAAATATGACCATCCAAACTACACATATGACTTTGAAGTTGTCAATAACACAACTGAAACAATTCAAGGTGGTTGGGAATTAAGTTTTGATTTACCAAAATCAGCAATTTTCAAATCAGCTTGGGGAGGAACAGTCACTCAAGTCGATAATGGTGATTTTACCCGTATTACAATTAAATCATCAGGTTGGCAAACGCTAGCACCAGGTGAGAAAACCAACCTTCAAGGAATGATTGGTCTCTGTTTCTCAGGAGTGCAAAATGTAACTTTCAACGGGAAAGCAGTCAATGGCAATGGAACGACTACCCCTGAACCAACACCAAATCAAAAACCAACATTCAGCGGTGTAAGTAATAAAACAATCAACTTTGGTGAAGCATTTGATACTGTAGCAGGCGTAAAAGCAACAGATAAAGAAGATGGAGATTTAACAAGTAAAATTGTTGTGACTGGAAATGTAAACTCAAAT
>JBOFSL010000297.1:0-3497 GCA_051651525.1 Culicoidibacterales bacterium
AAAACGTGATTCTAATCCTTCGCTCACAAGACCGTAGGTTGCTAAACGAATCAATGGCGTTGTGAGTAAAATATGACGAAGTTTCGGGTACAGGTGTTCCCAAGTGATCTGGACGGAAGAAGCTAGCGCTTGAGCCGTATAACCTGGGACAACTTGAGTGCAATCCCACTCTGTGATTAAGGCTTTACGAATTGCTGTGGCACTTGCAATTGTACCATGAAATGTATCATCATGGTATTCAGCAGCTTTACGAGCAATTGTTTGTAATTCAAGTTGAGCAGCTTGCCGTTTTTGTGCAGCGAGATACCAAAATCCCAACGTATTATTTGGTGAAGCAAATACAGGGTTTTGTGTTTCTGATAATAATTTTTTTGTTTGTTCTAAAGGTCGTAATTTTGAACCTTGTGATTGATTCGAAAATTGGTCCCAAGCCATTTCAAATGGTTCAATACTTCCAAGTTCGCTTCCGAAAATAATGTGTGAAACTTTTAACTGTGCTAAAATTGCAACACTATGCCAAGCAAATTGATCGGCTTTTTGAACAGCTTTGGCATATGGTAATTCGATAATTAAGTCAATCCCAGCAGCTAAAGAAAGCTCAGTTCTTGTCCATTTATCAAGTAAAGCCGGTTCACCACGTTGTAAAAAATTGCCACTCATAACGGCAATAAGCAAAGCATTGGGATGCAACCGTTTTGCTTGCTCAATGTGATATAAATGACCATTATGAAGGGGGTTATATTCAACAATAATACCAATAGCGCGCATAAAGATACCTCATACAATAATTTTTTTCTTTTCCTTTTAAATATACCACTAAAGCGATTGACAATAAATGATTATCTCTATATAATAGGTTATGCTTGTTTTAAGTTGAGGTGATAAGTGATGCGCTGGAATTTAACGAAACTATTAGCAATGGAAGAACCATTGCAATTCTCAGAGCAAGTAGTTTTCGATGATTTTAAAGCTGTCCGTCATGATGTTCGCGCACTATCGTCAGTGAATGTTGAGGGAACAGTTGAAATGATCAAAAACCGCAAAGAGATTTTGTTCCATTTAACGATTTCTGGAACATTTGAAATGGCTTGTGCAGTTTCTTTAAAATCTGTTTCATATCCATTTACAGTTGAAACTGTTGAAACAATGACGTATGATCAATATGCTTCGAAGGAAGCCTATGGGGATTACCATTTTATCAAAGGTGTCGACGTGGATATTCGAGCACTCGTATGGGAATTAATCTTTTTAGAACTTCCATCTCGAGTTGTTTGTGAAAACTTAGCTCAAAATGAACTCCCTCAATCTGGTAGCGGTTGGAAAGTAATCGATCCAAACGCGCCAAAAAAAGATGAACGGTTTTCAAAGTTAAGAGAACTACTAAATAACCAGAATAAATAATTATCCCATTTGTAAGGAGGTGGAATCATGGCAGTACCATTTCGTCGTACTTCAAAAACAGTAAAACGTAAACGTCGTACACACTTTAAATTAACAGCTCCAGGAATCGCGGCTTGCCCGAACTGTGGAGAAATGAAATTATCACACCGTGCTTGCCGTAGTTGCGGTCAGTATAAAGGACGCGTCGTAATCGAAGCGTAATTTGAGAGCTCTTGCGTAAAGCAAGGGCTTTTTTTGTACGAAAACCAAGAAAAATTCCCCGAATTCCTAAAAGAAACATGATATAATAAGAAAGTAACGAGATAGAAAGTTAAGTGTAAAATACGTAGAACGAACACGTGCAAACAAGAACGTGATAAATGGAGGAATTGAAAATGAAACATGAAAGCGTCTTATTACAAGAATGTTTAGATGGTTTAGCAATTAAACCAAATGGAATTTATGTTGATGGAACATTAGGTGCAGCAGGGCACAGTAGTGAAATTTTGAAACAACTAACAGATGGTGGACATCTATATAGTTTTGATCAAGATACAACAGTCATTGAACATGCACACCAACGTTTATCAGCAATTGGTGATAATTATACAATCATTCAATCAAATTTTGTGCATTTAAAAAGTGAACTGAATAAGCTTGGCGTGACAAAAATTGATGGAATTTTATTTGACCTTGGCGTATCATCAATGCAATTCGATACACCAGAACGTGGTTTTAGTTATAACTACGATGCACGTTTAGATATGCGTATGGATCCGACAGCGCCAGTAAGTGCGTGGGAAGTTGTCAATGAATGGGAATTCAATGACCTGATGCGGATTTTCACACGCTATGGTGAAGAGAAATTCTCAAAACAAATTGCTCGTCGAATCGAACAACGTCGCGAAATTGCTCCGATAAATACAACATTTGAATTAGTTGAGATTATTAAAGAAGTTATTCCAGCTCCAGCACGTCGTAAAGGTGGTCATCCAGCAAAACGAATTTTCCAAGCAATTCGAATTGCCGTCAATGATGAATTACGTGTTTTTGAAGATGCATTGAAAGATGCTATCTCAATTACAGCAATCGAAGGTCGAGTTGTTGTGATTACGTTCCACTCATTGGAAGATCGAATTTGTAAACACGTATTTAAAGATGAAAGCACAGTAGAACAACCAAGTATTATGTTGCCAATTATGCCAACTGATTTGCCAAAAGCCAAACTTAAATTAATTACTCGGAAGCCAATCATTTCTTCGGCTGAAGAACTTGAAGCAAATAATCGGGCACACTCAGCAAAATTACGAATAGCAGAAGTGCAAATTTAACTAGTATAAAAAAGAGGGATGAAAGATGAGTTTAGGAAATGTTTTTGGTCAATTAACAAAAATTGAGAAAGTTATTTTAAGTTTTACTATCATTATTTTCATCATTTTTAATTTTTTTTTACTGAGCATTTCAGAACAAAAACTTGCAATTGATGATCAAATTTTAGAACTTGAAATAAAAACACAAAAACTTGGAAATAGTAATAAAGAATTAGAGTTGAAAATAAGTGAATTAACAACTTACGATCGTATTATTTCCCAGGCAAATGCAGCTGGAATGGGACCAAACCAACAAAATATTCGAACAGTTGAAGAAAATTAAGGAGATAAACGATGAAACCAACAAAAAAACAGAAAATCACGAGTGAGAGTGGGATGAATCGTATGCTCAAACTTTGGAAGCTTGTGTTCGGCTGCCTATTTTTGGCTTTGTTTCTAAATTTCGCGAAAATTGCCATAACGGGAACTGTTACGAATACAAAGGGTGAAACAACCGATTTGCTTGCTATCGCTGATAAGCGTGAAAAATATGAAGAAGAAATTTTGGCTGAACGTGGCGAAATTTACGATCATAAGGGTGAGGTAGTTGCTCAAAATATTAACACATATAACCTGTATGCTGTTGTTGATAAAGAACAAATTCAACCAGGGACAGACAAACTGTTATATATTCATGATGTTCAAGGTACAGCTGAAAAATTAGCTCCAATTTTAGAAACATCGGTTGACTACCTTGTTGATCAATTAACACCAGAAGATCCTGAAGCTTTTCAAGTGTACTTTGGT
>JBOFSL010000298.1:0-10696 GCA_051651525.1 Culicoidibacterales bacterium
TCATTTTGACGTTACCATAAAGGTACCGTCTTTTTTTGTGCAGAATTTTATACAGAAGCACACTGAAGTTTTCTACAATAACTCGCGATTTGAGTGCTAAAATTGAAAGGAAAGCAGTAATATTCACTTTTTTCCACAACTTCAAAAAAAAAATGGTTTTTTCCATACAATTAAAAATAACAGCCTAGTTTTCTACATAAAAAAATTACAATTAAAAAGGAGTCATTGACT
Source organism: Culicoidibacterales bacterium (assembly GCA_051651525.1). Classification (GTDB taxonomy): domain Bacteria; phylum Bacillota_I; class Bacilli_A; order Culicoidibacterales; family ZOR0006; genus ZOR0006. The sequence goes on from JBOFSL010000298.1 coordinate 232, forward strand.
CCTTTTTTGTTTGACTAGATTAAGAAAATACGGACTTCTCCTGGTGCCAAAGATACCGGTAAATTCCAGTTCGAATCAAAATTGTCATCCCAAAGCTCATTTGAGATACTTTGTGTGGAATACAAGACATTCGCGTGACGAGCGTGATTGCCAGCTTTGTGGCGTAATTCACTGAGTTTAATTGTAAAATCATGGTGAGTATTAACATCGGTATTTGCGAAAATAACGAGCATATTATCATAATCTTGTTGTTCATCAGTTTTAAGTGCATAACCAAATCCAAGTCCGTGGTGAGTAAATGAATCAAAACCAATAGGTAAAAATGTTTCCATGTCTAGTAATGTTGGAAGATGTGTTTGACGAATTGCATTGAGATGTTCAAGCATATCAGCTAAGTCCCAGCGATTGTCATTTAACCAGTGGAAAGCGACTTTATCAAATAATGCTAACTTCCCATTGTAAGGATCATTATCATTGAGCATATAATTTTCATTTGGGCGACAGTCAAGTCCCGTATTCATTGGCTGAGTTTCATACACTTCTTGACCTGAATTGATAAATGGAATTCCATTAGGCATGAATAAATTCAAGGCTGTTAACATTTTCGATAATGTCCGACCACCTTCACGTGCAGCTAAGCGTGGAGAATCATGTGTTTCACCAGCTGCAAAGACAGGACAAGGGAGATGTTTTGATTCAAACATGAAGTTATGCATTTGATGATCCCAGATTCGCGGTTCTTTAAAGAATCCTTGACCAATAATCATGTTATAGCCGTTATGATGAGCTTCCCAAGCTTTATTTGCATATAGTTCTTCAGCAATAAAAGCAAAATCTTCGTCATAGTTGCGAGCAGTTGTTAAAATTTGCGTGACTAGCTCACGCGGTAGGGCATGCCCCATATCAATGCGTGCACCATCAATTCCGAAGTTCTTTTGATAATACGGTAAAACATTTGCAAGTGTATCCCAAAGGGGTTGATTTGGAGTATTTCCTTTAAAGGCATTGCCTTTAATCGTATCAAAAAGAATATAGGGTGCTTGTTCATTTGATACATAGTTTTGAGCAAGCACGGGATGATCGTTATAGAGACGGAAGAATGTCACATCTGTCCATGGCGGTTGTGGATCATTAATGTGATCAGAGAAAGCTGGCGCAATCGTAATACCAAATTCAACTTCAATTGCTGAAAGAAGTCCATCAGTATGGGGGTGTTTTTTATACGTAGTAACAAATTTTTTCCAACGTTGGATATCAGATAAATTTGGTGCAACCGTAAATCTGCGGATATGTTCCCAAACATCATGTGATTGATAAACAAGTGGGATTAAGTCATTTGTTGGTTGAGTATTTCCACCAATTGATGGAACATGCGGTGGGTAATAATTTTGTTTTTGATCAAGATAAATCCAGTAGAACCAATCAGGGTGATCTAAAATAAGCTCACTTTCAACTGAATTTGTTCGTGGAATAAAATCAATTGCTACGCGTAAGCCAACAATGTGACATGCTTCGACAAAGGCTTGGAATTGTTCGGCTAATGTGAGTTCAGGCACCATATCATCATATAAGAATGGATCAATTTGGCAGAAACTTGAAACAGCATACGGAGAACCAAGATCACCTTTTTTATCACGCAAGCTATATTGTGAAATTGGTAAAATATAGACAGTATTGATTCCCATTTTTTTCAAAAGTGGAAGTAATGCAATTGATTTAATAAAAGTTCCAGTTTCTTTTAACCCATAGAGATTAGAAACCTCTAAATCTCCACTGCGGTCATGATCCCAAGCAGTTGAAGTTCGAATCATCATCGAATACACACTAGCTTGACGAAGCCAATCCCCATTTTTTTCGTCTTCTTGTAGTGTGATTAGTTTACTCAGTGGTTGATTAAAGTCCGTTTTTTCAGTGTAATTTTCCGACTTTAGGACAAAATCTTCAATTACGCTACGATAAAAGCTGTACGGATTAACGAGGAGTTCACCCCAAGGTGTTGTTTTTGTCGCTTCAAAACCGAAGCAATTCCAAAGATCAGGAATTGTATAATTAAAAATTGTTTTTTTTGACGCAAGCTCTTGTTTTTGTAACGAAGAGACGGCGCGTAATAATTGAGATGTAGACATAAATAACCCTCCTATTTTCTTTTTTATTGTACCACTATGAAAACGCTTTTTAAACAGGAAACAAAATTGTTATCGGTAACAACAAAATTTTATAAAAATTGGTATCGTTAACAGCCAGAAAACGTGTTGACGCTAGGTGAAAAGCTTGTTAGGATACGGAAGAAGGTGTTTATGAATTCGTTTTTTAATTTTAAGGTGAAAAGGATAAAATCTAAGGAGGAAAAGAGTATGTACACACGCTTATTTGTAATTGATGATTGGAAAATTATTGAAAATGAACTCCATAAAGAGGAGTTTCGTTTGGCAGAATCAATGACATCGTTGGGGAATGGTCATATGGGGATGCGTGGAAATTTTGAAGAAACATATTCAGGCGATATGCACCAAGGTTCATATGTTGCAGGTGTATGGTTCCCGGATAAAACTCGTGTTGGTTGGTGGAAAAATGGGTATCCACATTATTTTGGAAAAGTAATCAATTCAATAAATTATATTGGGATTCAAGTTTTTATTGATGGACAAGAATTAGATTTGTATACAGCAAATGTTACGAAATTTACTCGTGAACTCGATTTACAAACGGGAGTACTCACGCGTCGATTTACGATTGAACATGATGAAAAAGTAACGAACTATGAAGTTGTGCGGTTCTTGAGTGTTGCAAAAAAAGAATTAGCAGCAATTTCATATACAGTAACACCGATAAACTATGAAGCGAAAATTACCTTTGTTCCATATTTAGATGGAGATGTGCGAAATGAAGATACAAATTACGATGAAAATTTTTGGCAAGCAGTTGAGCAAAAAGTTGCAGACTATAGTGGCCATGTTGTGATGCAAACAGTTGAAAATCCATTTGGGATTCAACAATTTAGTGTTGCGACAGCGATGGATGTTGTACCAGTCGGAAACGTCACAGAAACCCAAAGCAGTGAGCGCGAAAATTATGTAGCTGTCCGAGTTGAAATGCTAGCAACACCTGATCAGCCAGCACAAATCCAAAAATTTGTTGCCGTAACAACAGATCGTGATTATGAAACAAGTACAATTGTTGCGCAAGCAAAAGAAGTGTTAGCGATAATTGAAGACTTTGAGGCAGAATTACAGGCAAGCCAAGATGGGTGGTTGCAACGCTGGGAACAAGCAGATGTAGAGATTCAAGGTGATAGCGAAGCGCAACAAGGAATTCGATTTAATTTATTCCAACTATTCGCGACTTACTATGGGGAAGATACACGTTTGAATATTGGACCAAAAGGGTTCACTGGCGAAAAATATGGAGGAGCAACGTACTGGGATACGGAAGCGTATTGTTTACCGGTATATCTAGGCACGACGAATCCAGAAATTACGCGTAATTTATTGATTTATCGACATGAGCAATTACCAGGAGCAATCCATAATGCGCAACAACAAGGCCTAAAAGGTGCACTCTATCCAATGGTGACGTTTAATGGAATTGAATGTCATAATGAATGGGAAATTACTTTTGAAGAAATCCATCGTAATGGTTCAATGGCGTATGGAATTTATAATTATGTAAATTACACAGGTGATATGGCTTATTTATATGAATATGGGTTTGATGTATTAGCGCAAATTAGTCGCTTTTGGGCCGATCGTGTCCACTATTCGAAGCGCCATGATGCGTATATGATGCATGGGGTAACAGGACCAAATGAATATGAAAATAACGTCAATAATAACTGGTATACAAATTTTATGGCTCAATGGACGTTGAGTTACACACTTGAAGTGATGGAAACATTACGTGAAACTGGTCAAGTGGCAGAGATTGTCAAAAATGAATTAACGCTTGAAGAAGTGGCACAATGGCGAGTAATTATTGAAAAAATGTATTTACCAAGCGATGAAGAATTAGGAATTTTTGTTCAGCATGATACGTTTTTAGATAAAGATTTGTTTGCGGCGAGTGAGCTTGATCAAAGTCAGCGACCATTAAATCAAAAATGGTCATGGGACAAGATTTTACGTTCATGCTTTATTAAACAAGCGGACGTATTACAAGGGGTGTATTATTTCCCAGAGCGCTTTAGTTTAGAGGAAAAACGGCGTAATTTTGAATTTTATGAACCAATGACAGTACATGAATCATCGCTATCACCATCAATTCATGCGATTCTTGCAGCAGAATTAGGGATGGAGGAAAAAGCGGTTGAAATGTATGAACGAACAGCACGGCTTGATTTAGATAATTATAATAATGATACAGAAGATGGATTACATATCACGTCAATGACAGGAAGTTGGTTAGCAATTGTGCAAGGATTTGCGGGGATGCGGACAACAAATCAGACATTGAGCTTTGCACCATTTGTTCCAAAAAAATGGTCAGGTTATAGTTTTAAAATTAACTATCGCCAAGCCTTAATTAAAGTAGAAGTAAGTAAAACCGAGGTGACATTTACACTAAAAACAGGTTCACAGTTAGCTATTGAAGTATTTGGTCAAACTTACCAATTACAGTCAACGTTAAAAGTTGCGCTTATATAATATAGTGCAGTGATGTTTATAAACACGAAAAAGAGCCAACAGGAATAGCTGTTTGGCTCTTTTGAGATTAAAAATGCATCGGAAAATTTTATCATTTTTATTTTTTTTGATAGTCCCAGTCAATTAAATTATTGGCGTGATGTTCAAAATAATTTTTGGCAAAGGGGCAAGCAGGTGAAATGCGGACTTCTTTGCGATGAAGTTGGGAAACAAATGTCCGCATGAGAAGTTCGCTAAAACCTTGGTGTTCAAAACCAGGGCTGATTTCAACATGTTCAATAATGTGAATATGTTGAAGGGGGTCAATACTAAAGTGAATTGTGCCAACTAAAGCTTTGTCTTCAAAAAGAGAAAATGTATCGAGTTCATTCGTGGTAAATCTCATCATGAATCACCTCTCTCATAGATTGTACTCTTATTGTACAACTTTAAAAACAGATAGCAAGGGAAAAGTGTTAGCGGTAACATTAGAAGAAAGATTGTTGTTCATTTAAAAAGGTGATACATTTAAATAGCGAAAAAAGCAAAAAAGGGGAATATCTATGGAACAAAAATGGTGGCACAAGGCTGTTGTATATCAAATTTATCCACGAAGTTTTAATGATAGTAATCATGATGGAGTTGGTGATTTACGAGGGATTATTGAGAAAATTGATTATTTAGTCACATTAGGGATTAATACAATTTGGTTGAATCCGATATTTAGCTCACCCAATGATGATAATGGCTACGATATTAGTGATTTCCGTGGAATTATGGCTGATTTTGGAACTATGGCTGATTTTGATGAGCTGATTACTGTGCTCAAAGCCAATAACATCCGACTTGTTATGGACCTTGTCTTAAATCACACTTCAGATGAGCATCAATGGTTCATTGAAGCGCGTAAAAGTGTAGAGAATCCATACCGAGAGTATTATTTATGGGCACAAGGATTTGAAGGGAAAGAACCAACGAACTGGGAATCATTTTTTGGTGGCAGTTTGTGGGAACAAGATCAACAAACACAAGAGTACTACCTACATTTATTTAGTAAAAAAATGCCTGATCTCAATTGGTCAAGTTCAAATTTACGAAAAGAAATGTACGATATTGCCAATTTTTGGTCAGAAAAAGGGGTTGATGGCTTCAGAATTGATGCGGTTGTCCATATTGATAAAGACACGACATATCCACAAGCTGAAAATCATGGCGGACGCCCCTATGTGATGGCTGAACAGTACTATGCGAATCGACCAGCGGTCCATGACTACTGTCACGAATTCTATCAAGCAGTATTGGCAAATAAAGAAATTATGACGGTTGGCGAGGCAGCAAGTGCGAGTATTGAAGAAGCTTTGAAATATACCGCACCTGAACGTGAAGAATTCAATATGATTATTACATTTGAATCGATTAGTTTTGATATAGATCCTAGCTTAAATCCGGCAGTACCACCAAAATGGACGCAAAAACGTCCTGATTTACGGAATATCAAACAAGTGTGGATGAAATGGCAAGATGGTTTATATGGTAAGGGTTGGAATACATTGTATTGGAATAACCATGATGTACCACGTGTTGTTTCACGGTATGGGAATTGTAAAGAATACCACCAAGAAAGTGCAAAAATGTTAGCAACTTTATTATATTGTTTATGGGGAACGCCGTATATTTTGCAAGGTGAAGAAATTGGGATGACAAATGTTGCCTTTTCACAATTAAATGAATATCGTGATGTTGAAATTTATACGTTTTACCGTGAAGCTTTAGCGACAGGGAAAGTTTCACACGAACAAGTAATGGCAATGATTCATGCACGGTCACGTGATAATGCGCGGACACCAATGCAGTGGGACACAAGCCAATATGCTGGCTTTAGTCAAGAAAAACCGTGGATTGGGATAAATGAAAATTATGAAACTATTAATGTTGCTGCGAACTTAGCAAATCCAGATTCAATTTTCTATCATTATCAGCATTTAATTTATTTACGCACAAAATCGGTATATAGCGATATATTGACCTATGGAAAAACAACGCTATTGTTAGCTGAAGATGATGCCATCTTTGCATATACGCGCACATATGAAGGACAAACCCTTCTCATTGTTGCAAACTTCTTTGAACTAGCAAAAACGGTGACTTTAACTGGCGAAGTTGAAGAAGTGTTAGTAAAAAATTATCCTGATGGGGCACAACATTTGGGAGAGCTGACTTTACGACCATATGAAGCGATTGTCTATCTTTTGAAATAGAACAGAAAACAAGTTTGGCAACAAACTTGTTTTTATTATGAAAAAATTCTTAATTTAACCTGCAAATGATACCGGTAACAACTAGACTTTCGCAAAAAAACTTGGTAAAGTGAAAAAGAAGTAACACAAAGCAAGTAGGTCGAATATCGCGCACTTGTAGAGAATTTACGAAGATAAAGGGGTAAAAAAATGAATCTAAAATTTCCAACTAATTATTTTGTTAGCTTTGTCCAACCAGCTAAAATTTATGAATGGCGTCAACAGTATAGTTGGCCGAAGTTAATTATTTTATTATTGTTCACGATTGCTTTTACATTTTTACCAGTTAGTTTAATCTTTTTAAATATGACATCATTTAATTTAGAAATGTTTATACCAAACACGATTGAACTGATTAGCCCAGCGACACAAGAACAGCTTGAAGCGTGTACATTTACTGATGCGACACTCCAATGTCCAACGACTGAGATTGTCACAGATAAAGGGATTGTCGCAATCAATCCAACCCAAATGTATACAATTACAGGGAGTGATAATAGTATTCAAGTTGAGCAAGCAGCGAATACGATTTTATTCTTGACTGAGGAATTAATTTTGACTGACGAAAATGGAGTTGGTTTCCGAATTCAATACCCTGAAGGTCTTGAACGTCTCGCTGTGACAACGACTGATGAAGTAAAAGCGGGAATTGGTGAATTATGGTATTCACAGTATCGTCCAGTAGCAGTCCCAATTTTAATGTTTGCGGTGATTGCGATGTTATTTATGACAGTTGGAATTTACCTTGGATTTGTTGCACTGATTTTATATATGATGAAATTTAGTCGAATGGTAGAAATTGATAGCTTCAAAGAAGCACTCGCCATGGTAATCATTGCTACAGGTTTGCCAACGATGTTGGGAGTAGGAATTGCGTTGTTCACGCAAGATATCGCGGTGCTCTTGACGGTGCAGTCATTTGGAATGATTATTCTATTGCTCATTGCCTACTTTATGACGCATTTCAAATCACCACATACAATCGCTGAAGATCAGTATGAAAAAGCATTTAAAGAAAAAAAATAAAGTATTTTCTTTAAAAAATCTCAACGGTTACTACCATTGAGATTTTTTTCGATTTTGTTTTGAGAAGCGTAAATAAAAAATCATTGTTTTAGATGAAATTGTCGCTTATAATTGTAACAACATCTAATTTTTTTGAAGAGAGGTATAAGATACATGAATAAATTTTATGATCAAAACCCAGAAGAGGTCATCGCAAGTTTAGATGTCAATCTGGAAACCGGGCTTACAAAAGCACAAGTAAAAGCAAATCAAGAAAAATATGGGGCAAATGAGTTACCAGAAGAAAAACAAACACCAGTTTGGCTCGTATTTTTAGGGCAATTTAAAGAACCACTGACATTAATTTTAATTGCAGTAGCGATTATATCATTACTAATCGGAGAATGGAAAGAAACGATTATTATTGCAATTATCGTCATATTTAATGCTATTATTGATACAGTACAACAAGCGAAAGCGCGGAAATCACTGGAAGCCTTGAAGCAAATGTCAGCACCAAAAGCGTATGTGAGACGTGATGGTCAAACAATGGAAATTGATTCAGCGGAAATTGTCGTTGGAGATATTATTGTGCTTGATGCTGGGCGATTTGTACCAGCAGATATGCGGATTGTTGAAGCAAGTAATTTACAAATTAATGAATCGGCATTAACAGGTGAATCAGTCCCAGTTGAAAAACAAGTTGAATCAATCTCAGGTGATGATGTTGCTATCGGAGATCGATTAAATATGACATTTATGTCAACGTTAGTCACAAATGGACGTGGATTAGGAATTGTTACCGGAACAGGGATCCAAACTGAAATCGGGAAAATTGCTGATTTAATGACACAGCAAGAAGAAACTGAAACGCCATTACAAATGCGCTTAGCGAGTTTAAGTAAAATTATCGCAGTGATCGCATTTGTTTTAGCAGTAACAATTTTCTGTATTGATGTATTTGTTTACGGGTCATTGGCAGCTGATTGGCGTGAAGCGTTAATTACCGCAAGTGCAGTCGGAGTCGCAGTAATTCCGGAAAGCTTACCAGTTATCGTTTCAATTATTTTAGCTTTAGGTGTTGGACAAATGGCGAAAAAACATGCGATTGTCAAAAAATTACCTTCAGTTGAAACACTTGGATCAGTGAATGTTATTTGTTCAGATAAAACAGGAACGTTAACACAAAACCGTATGACAGTCACAGAGTACTATGCGAATGCCCAAGCGGGTAGAGCAGATGAACTGGATATTCAAGTGCCAGAAAATCAACTCTTATTACAAGCAATGATTTTATGTAGTGATGCTGAAATTACTGATCATGGTGAAATTGGTGATCCAACAGAGGTAGCTTTAATAGATTTAGGTCGTAAATTTAATCAACCAGAAAATCAAGTACGTGCACAATATGCCCGCATTGATGAATTACCATTTGATTCTGATCGTAAAATGATGTCAACTGTGAATACACTTGATGAGCAAAACTTTGTCTTTACTAAAGGTGGAGTTGACCAAATTTTAAAACGGACAACACGTATTATTGAAAATGGTCAAATTCGCGAATTAACATCAGCAGATCATGCGAAAATTATGGAAGAAACAGAGCACAAATCAAGAAAAGCATTACGTGTCCTTGGTTTTGCATATAAATTACACGATGACTCACAACCACTAGAAGAAAACCTTGTTTTCATCGGTTTAGTTGGGATGATTGATCCACCACGGGAAGAAGTAAAAGGTGCGATTGCGAAAGCGAAAGCCGCAGGAATTAAAACGGTAATGATTACCGGTGACCACAAAATTACGGCAGTCGCAATTGCGACTGAATTAGGTATTGCTGATTCGATTGATCAAGCAATGGAAGGTTCAGAGTTAAATCAGTATTCTGATGAGCAACTCGTTGGAATTATTCCACGTTATAATGTTTTTGCTCGCGTGTCACCAGAGCATAAAGTTCGTATCGTAAAAGCACTTCAAGCAAATGAGCTCGTTGTGTCAATGACCGGAGATGGTGTCAATGATGCGCCATCATTAAGTGCAGCTGACGTAGGTGTTGCAATGGGGATTACGGGAACAGATGTGGCGAAAGGTGCAGCTGATATCATTTTAACAGATGATAATTTTGCAACAATTGTTAATGCAGTAGAAGAAGGACGTAATATTTATAACAAAATTAAACGTGCCGTCTTATTCGTTTTAACAACAATCTTCGGAGAAGCATTAGTTATTTTAATTGCTGTTTTATTCGGATTAGGTGATCCACTAGCAGCAGTTCATGTGCTTTGGATTAACTTAATTGTTGAATCATTAATTGCCATTCCAATGGGAATGGATATTAGTACGCCACTAGTTATGAAAGAAACACCACGTCATAAGAGCGAATCAATTTTTGCTGGCATGACCGCAGCGTTAGTTGTAGGAGCGATTATCGTTGGTTTAACATCATTAGCAACGTACATCATCGGATCAACTTTCGATAATAGTACAGCGAATATTGCTCAAACAATGACATTCTTTGTTACAGCAACAGCACCACTATTCTAT
>JBOFSL010000299.1:0-1245 GCA_051651525.1 Culicoidibacterales bacterium
AACATATACCTTTAAATTAAAAGGTGAAGCGGCGATTGAGAACATTGATCTTGTTCAACGTATGTCAGCAAATGGTCCAGAAATGTACCGTCAAACAATCATGGGTGATGCGAATGTTTCACCAGAAGTGAATACAGCACCAGTCTTCACAGGACTCGCAAATAAAACAATCACTGTCGGAACTGCATTCGATGCTTTAGCTGGTGTAAAAGCAACAGATAAAGAAGATGGTGACGTAACAAGTCAAATTATCGTTTCTGGAACTGTTAATAATAACGTTGAAGGAACATATACACTTACGTATACAGTGACAGATTCACAAGGTTTGACAACAACGGCAACACGTGTCGTAACTGTTCAAGCTCAAACAACTGAAGATAATTTAGATTTCAATGTTGGACAAGGAATTCAGTGGCCAAGTCAAGTCAATGCACCATTTGTGGATATGACAGCATGGGTCGGTGATTCAGTATACGGAAATAGTGGTGCCGCAAACTTAGCGAAATTATCACAAGATACAGATGTACAATTCTTCAACCTTGGATTTATTCAAGCTGCTTCAAATACCATTAAAGATGGTAAACTTGATTGGGGATTCGGTGGATATTCAGTTTTAAATGAAACGAATAACACAAATAGCCAATATCAAGGAATCAAAAAATCAATTCGCGAATTACGTGAATTAGGTGGCGATGTGACAATCTCACTTGGTGGATTAAGTGGAACAGCATTCTGGGAAGTAACACAAGATGTTGAAGTTTTATATAATACATACCTTGAATTAGTTGATGGATTTAACTTAACACGTTTAGATCTTGACATTGAAGGTGCAGCTCAAAATAAAGCACACAATATTGCCAATGCGAAAGCAATCAAAAAATTACAAGATACAACAGGTGTGGATATTGTGTTAACAATGCCAGTATTACCTTCAGGATTAACATCAGTGCAATTAGACGTGTTAGAAGCATATCTTTCTCAAGGTGTTGACGTTGAAGTCGTAAACTTAATGACAATGTGCTATGGAACAGGAACAATGTTACCAAGTGAAAACTACGGAACAGCATCATTACGTGCAGTAGATAGTACAATGGTACAAGTTAAAGATTACTTCCAACGTTTTGCTGGAACAACTTTAACAACAGAGCAAGCATACGGAAAAATCGGAACAACAGTTTCAATCGGTTTTGAAGGATCAGCTCACCCAATCTTTACAACAGCTTGGTCACAATTAGTTGTCGATCA
>JBOFSL010000300.1:0-1266 GCA_051651525.1 Culicoidibacterales bacterium
CTTAATTTGCCGGATTTCCGCGCCGGAGAGCGAACATTCCAACTGTTGATGCAAGTGTCAGGATGATCTGGTCGGCATAAACCAGGCCAAACCTTTATTCAAACGTACAATCCTGAACACTATGCGATTACAACGGCGCAACAACATAATTTCCAACAATTTTATCAAGAAGAAATGCGCCTGCGCAAGCTCGGCTATTATCCGCCGTATTGCTTTTTAACGGTTGTGCATATTTATGCAACAGATGAAGTGCAAGCCCGTTATGTGTTAGAACAAATAAAACGCTTTTTCCATGATAAATTGCATCCGCAAACCCGAATTCTTGGGCCAACAAAAGCCTTCATTCCCAAAGTTGATCAAAAATCACATTTTTATCTCGTCTTTAAATACCGGGATCAATCACAGTTACACGAACAACTTGCTGAATTAAAAAAACATTGGCAAAAACAGCAAAATTGCCAAATCCGGATCGAACTTGATCCAAGTTACATCGGTTAACTGCTAGTTTCGAGAAAAAGTAAAATCTCAATTCGTTCTGAAGATGACAGCATGAATTGGGGTTTTTTCGGATAAAAAATACGCTTGAAATTGAAATGAGCGTCAATCGCAAGCGTAGGATTCTTAAAATTCTTTTGGACTGTAATCAAGTTCGGCAAATAACCGTTTTTTCTCTTTTTTCGTTAAATCACGCCATTGCCCTGGAGGTAATGTTCCCAAGGTAATATTCATCACGCGCACACGCTGTAAACGATAAACATCGTAGCCGCAACCAGCACACATGCGGCGGATTTGACGGTTTAAACCTTGTGTTAATGTAATGTTAAACTCATATTTTGAAATTTGGTGAACTTTACAAGGCAACGTTTTCGTACCTAAAATATTCACACCGGCAGCCATTTGTTCCATAAATTCAGGAGTAATTGGTTTGTCAACTGAGACAATATACTCTTTTTCGTGGCTGTTTTCAGCACGTAAAATTTCATTGACGATATCACCGTCGTTCGTTAATAAAATTAAGCCTTCAGAATCTTTGTCAAGACGACCAATGTTATAAACACGTAGAGGATGATTGACAAGATCGGCAATATTCCCTTTGACATATTTTTCAGTTGTACTAATAATCCCAACAGGTTTGTTTAAGGCAATGTATACATAATTATTTGCCACATAAATTTGATTTCCATTCACACGGACATCATCACCAGGATTCACTTCGCTCCCAATTTTGGCGTATTTACCATTGATTGTCACTCGATTATGTTCGAT
>JBOFSL010000301.1:0-4297 GCA_051651525.1 Culicoidibacterales bacterium
ACTTGATTTGATTTCGATGTATGTCGTGAAGACCGAACAACTCTTTGCAATGTTAGAAAAAAATGAAGGAGTGTAAACAATGAAAACTTTAGCGATTATTGCCGGAAAAACGGCAACTTTAATTGGAGGTGCACTCGGACGCGGTTCGAGTTTGCCAGGGATGATTTCAAGAAAAATTGACCCGAACTTATTTCATAAAATTGAGTTGCCAAAACAAACAATTGTTGTAACGGGGACAAATGGGAAGACAACAACAGCGAATATGCTCCGGCACGTCTTTGAAACAGCGGGATTAAAAGTTGTTCAAAATACGAAGGGTGCCAACTTATTGTCAGGGTTGTTGACAACATTAGTTGAGTCAACAAATTTATCAGGAAAAGTTATGGCAGATGTTGTTGTCCTGGAAGTCGATGAACAAACGATTCCGCAATTTTTTAAAGCTGTAACACCAACGCATTTTGTGATTCATAACTTTTTCCGTGATCAATTAGACCGCTATGGTGAAATTGATATTTTGATTGATAAGATTGAAGAAGTCATTGATCCGACAACACAACTCGTATTAAATGCTGATGATCCACTTGTTCGTCAAATTAGTTTTGATACAAACCGTGAGGCGATTTATTATGGCGTTGACAAAACACGCTATAGTTTAGAGGAAATGTCACAAGTACGTGAAGCGAAATTTTGCCCGAATTGTAATCGTAAACTTGAATATGAATTTTTCCACTATAGCCAATTGGGAAATTATCAATGTGAATGTGGATTTAAGAAACCGCAGTGCAATTATGCAGCAACAGATGTTGATTTAAAAGCAGGGACATTCAAAGTCGGTGAGACTACTTATAAAATTCAATATCGTAATTTATACTTCATTTTTAATGCAATGGCAGTTGTAGCGATGGCAAAAGAATATGGTGTTAGCGAAGATGTGATTCAAAAAGCATTGTTAACGTTTAAAATTGACGATGGGCGGATGGAAACATTTACGTTTGGTCCACACCAGTTATTGTTGAACCTTGTCAAAAATCCAACTGGACTCAATCAAACACTAGACTTTATCAAAAATGAAGAAGATGAACAAATTTCATTGATGATGACATTAAATAATCTTTCAGCTGATGGCCAGGATACATCATGGATTTGGGATGGTGATTTTGAACAAATTGCTGAGTACCCACTAGAACAATTTATTTGTTCGGGAATTCGCGCGTATGATTTAGCAGTTCGTTTAAAATATGCTGGGATTGATGAATCAAAAATTATTGTGATTGAAGATGTCGCGACGGCGTTAGATCGTTTGAAAGCATCAACAGCAAAACCATATTTACTATCAACATACACAGCGTTACAAAAAACGCGTGCATTACTTAAATAAACATAAAGTAGGTGAAGGAAATGGAATTACATTTAGCTTGGTTATATGATGATTTACTTGAATTGTATGGTGATCGTGGGAATGTCACGGTTTTACGTGATCGTTGTACGAAACGGGGGATTACTTTACATGTCCATCAATATTCAGTTGGTGACCAATTTGATTTAACAAAAATGGATATGATTTTCATTGGTGGTGGGAGTGACCGTGAACAAAATATCATTTATGAAGATTTGTTGGATCGTCGTGAAGCTTTCGTCAGTGCAATTGAAAATAATGCCGTTGTTTTACTCATCTGTGGTGGCTATCAATTGTTAGGACAATACTATAAAGACCTTGATGGGAATATGCTCAAAGGGTTAGGTGTATTTGATTACCATACTGAGTCAAGCCGTGAACGTATGGTTGGCTATATTGGAATTGACTGTCATATTGATGGTCGTGATTTCCAATTAGTTGGTTTTGAAAATCATGGTGGGAAAACAAAAAACGTGGCAACACCACTTGGTAAAGTATTCGCAGGTCATGGAAATAATGGTGAAGATGGTTATGAAGGTGTTTTATACAAAAATGTCTTCGGAACGTATTTACATGGACCATTATTACCACGTAATCCTGAATTAGCGGATGTCTTTATCGAAAAAATGATGCGCCGTTATGATGTGGCTTATCAAGTCATACCACTCGATGATGCACTTGAGCTTGGAGCGAAAAAACAAGTAATTCAAGAATTTAAAGCATAAATTTGTCAGTGGCGAATATTTCCTCGGAAATGTTCGTTTTTTATTTTTTTCAAAACGGAAATGAAAGTTACTGAGGTGAAAATCACCGTAATCGGACTTTGAAAAAATCAGCAATTAGCGTATAATAAAAGAAGATTAGTTTTAAGGAGAGAAACATATGGCACAAACATTAGATTTTCAAGCATTAATTGAAGCGCAACGTGAAGCAATTTTAGCAGATACACGAGCATTTATTGCGATTCCAAGTGTGAAAGATATGACAACAGCAACTGAAGGAGCACCTTTTGGAGCCAATGTTCAAAAAGCATTGGATTGGGTAATTGCAAAAGTTGAAAAAGATGGATATACGTATAAAAATATAGATAATCACGCAATGCACATTGAATATGGAAGTGGCGAAGAATTAATTGGAATTTTAGGACACTTAGATGTTGTCCCTGAAGGTGAAGGTTGGACATACGCACCGTACGGCGGTGAAATTGTTGATGGTAAAATGTATGGTCGCGGAACTTCAGATGATAAAGGGCCAATTATTGCGACATATTATGCAATCAAGGCTTTACTTGATGCAGGAGTTACTTTCAATAAACGCGTTCGGGTTATTATCGGTTGTGATGAAGAAACGACATGGAAATGTATGGATCGTTATTTTCAGACTGAAGAACAACCAACGTTTGGTTTTTCACCAGATGCGAACTTTCCAATTGTAAATGCCGAAAAGGGAATTACGATGATGGAAGTGACAAAAACATTTGCACCAGCACAGACACATCAACATATGTTGACGCAAATTCAAACTGGTACAGCCTTAAATGTTGTTCCTGAGTATACGACATTAATATTTAAGACGACAGATGTTGCAGCCTTAATTGCAGCTTTTGATGAAACACAAACGATTACGGTTGACGAAACAACTGGAAATGTAACGGTTATGTTCAAAGGGAAACCATATCATGCCAAAGATCCGCACAAAGGAATCAACTCATTTGACTTAGCACTAGGAGTACTTGCTAAACTTGAGCTTGATGAAAATGCTGAAGCAATTAAAGCGTTATTTGCAGAATATTTAGCAAATGATCCATTTGGGAAAAAACTAGGAATCTTTGCAGATGATGATTTCTTAGGTTCGACAACCAATAATGTTGGTGTTATTGCCTATGATGGTAGCCAATTAACAATCGGGATGAATATTCGTTATCCGAAAATTGTTGATTTTGATACTGAAGTTTACCCGCAAGTCGAAGCAGCGATGGCAGCTCATGGTGCAACGGTTGAATTGAAAAAACATACGCCAGCAACGTATGTTGATCACAATGAAGCATTTATTCAAACACTATTCCAAGTATATGAAAAACATACTGGCCAAAAAGCCGAACCAAAAGCAATTGGTGGTGGAACGTATGCGAAAGTGTTAGAAAAAGGTGTGTGCTTTGGGCCAAACTTCCCTGAAGATGGTGATACACGAATTCACCAAGCAGATGAATTTATACCAGTTGAAAGCTTAATGAAAGCTGCTGTTATTTATGCTGAAGCAATTTATCAATTAACGCGTTAATAAAACAAAAAGCAAGCCATTTCCCGAGGCTGCTGAAAAAGTTGAAATAAAAAATGAAAAAGCAAAATTCATGTCAAAAGGCATGAATTTTGCTTTTTTGTCATTTAAACTAAGAGAAACTTATGAGATAATCAATCATCACAACGAATAGGAGATGGTAACGATGTTAATGACCACAAGTGAAATGAAATTTAGCGAATACAATAAACTGTATGATATCCTCGTACCAAAAGAACATTTTCTTAGAAAATTCAAAAACTTAGTTGATTTTGGATTTATTTATGATGAACTAAAATCGGCATATTGCGAATTTTTTGGTCGTGTCGCTGAAGATCCTATTCGTATGTTTAAGTATCTCATTTTAAAAGATTTGTATAATCTCTCTGATCGCGGACTTGTTCAACGAGCACACACGGACTTAGCTTTCAAATATTTCCTTGATTTAGTACCTGAAGCTGATGTGATTGATGCAACTACACTTTGTCATTTTCGAAAAGAGCGGATTAAAACACCAGAATTTCTTGATATCCTAATTTCGAAATCAATGGAAATTGCTTTTCGTGCTGGTGTCATCAAATCACACACAGTTATCATCGATGCGACGCATACACGAGCTGCCTA
>JBOFSL010000302.1:0-1968 GCA_051651525.1 Culicoidibacterales bacterium
GAAGATTTATTAATTTCAATTATCATGTTAGTCGGAAGTTTCTTTATCCTTTTGTCAATGAACGTTACCTTTACACTGATTATCTTTCCAATTGTCATTTTAATTATTTGGTTCTCACTCTCGCGTCGCGACAAAATGATGCGTGGATTCCGCGAAATTCGCAAAACTCACGGTGAAATCAACTCAACAATTGAAAGTAGTATTGGTGGAATTCGTCTTGTTCAATCATTTGCGAATGAAGATTTTGAAAATGAGCGTTTCCGCGAAAATAACGAACGTTACCGTAACTCATGGCACGGTGCCTATAAACAAATGGCAATTTTCTCAAGTGGAAATAACTTCTTGATTGATATGTTAAATCTTGTTGTCCTCGTTGTTGGTGCGTTATTCGTGATTCAAGGACAGCTCGCTTTTGGTGAATTTACCGCCTACTTACTTTATATTAACTTTTTGATTCAACCGATTCGTCGTTTGATTTCATTCATGCAACAATTTCAGACTGGTTGGGCCGGATTTGAACGTTTCCATGATATCATGAATTTAACACCTGAGATTACTTCACCTGAAAATGCGTTAGTCTTAACTGATGTTTACGGTGAAATTGTCTTTGACCATGCCAACTTTACTTATCCAAGCAGTGAAACACCCGTGTTAACTGATTTTTCGTTAACGATTCCGGCTGGCAAAAAAATTGCCCTTGTTGGTGAGTCTGGTGTTGGAAAATCGACAATTTCGCAACTTATTCCGCGTTTTTATAATTTAACTGGTGGCCGGTTGTTAATTGATGGTCATGACGTTGAAACGCTTGATTTAGCAAGTTTACGTTCAAATATCGGCCATGTCCAACAAGATGTCTACATTTTCTGGGGATCAATTAGCGATAATATCCTTTATGGAAATCCAAATGCTTCCGAAGCTGAAGTC
Organism: Culicoidibacterales bacterium; assembly: GCA_051651525.1. Lineage (GTDB taxonomy): Bacteria > Bacillota_I > Bacilli_A > Culicoidibacterales > ZOR0006 > ZOR0006. The sequence continues at coordinate 925 of JBOFSL010000302.1, forward strand.
ATCGAAGCAGCAAAACGGGCGCATATCCACGAATTTATCTGCCAACTTGAAGATGGTTATGACACCCTCGTTGGCGAACGTGGTGTTAAACTTTCTGGTGGTCAAAAACAACGAATTGCAATTGCACGAGTCTTCTTGAAAAATCCGCAAATTCTTATTCTTGATGAAGCCACTTCTGCATTAGATACGATTACTGAGTACCAAGTACAACAAGCTCTTGATGCCTTAACTGAGAATCGCACGAATATTATTATTGCTCACCGTTTAAGTACTGTAAAAAGTGCTGATGAAATTATTGTCCTTGGTCGTGATGGCATTGCTGAACGTGGGACACATGAAGAACTCATGCTCAACCAAGGCTACTATTACCAACTCCAACAAAGCAATCAATTTTGGGATTAACTAAAATAGCAAGCATCGAAAAACACACAATACGTCGTTCTGACATCCCGTGTGTTTTTTGCTTTATTAAAATTCGCTAATTAACTTAGCATATACGTGAATGCGAGCCAAATGTAACTCCCGACGTAAGCAATGGCTGCTAAGCTGACAAAGCTTGTCGGTTCTGGTGCAACGTTACTGTCCGTCCGTTTCGGTAATTGTACACGGAGCGTTAAATGGCTGATACTCGCTACAATTGCCACAAGCCACATATACCATAAACCAGATTGTGCCGCCACAAGCAGGCCTACAACTGAGGCTATAACTGGAATAATCATCATGCCGACATCAAGAACATAATCAAGCATCGCAAATTTTTGAGGTGGTGTGTTTAAACTGACAACTTGTAAGACCCCGAAAATCGCTCCATATGTCACGACTGGCTGAATTGGCAGTTGTTGAAACTGTTGGTATGCTTGAAACCACGTTACATCGAGGAGTTGGCGAACGGTGACAAACGTCATCACATAGACGAGTAAGTGGGCAAAAAAATCAAGTAAAATTAAACGGTTGGTCTTCGTTTTTGTATTCATCGTAATCCTTCTTTCGGAAATTAATCTTTTTTCTATTTCACTTTCCTTGCCAAATAAGGCTCAAAACAAG
>JBOFSL010000303.1:0-2356 GCA_051651525.1 Culicoidibacterales bacterium
AATGATCGATGACTAGTCGTGTCCCAAAGGGTACATCCGTGACATAGTTATCATTTGTTACCACGCTTGCAATCAGTTCGTCTTTCGCTTCATACCATAAACAACTCGCAACTTCATATGCAAAATCAACGTTCCCTAGTTCTTCTTCGATTATCCGGTTTTTTTCCGTTTCATCGACGATTAAGACAATTCGTTGTTGGGTAATGTACCAATCAGCAACCCCGCAACTCTCATTCCGCACGATTGTGCTATCCCCACCTTGGCTTACCCAAGCAAAGTTATTGGTTTTTCGTAATAATATTCCTTCATACCCTGTTTCGGTTAAAAATTGCCGAATTTTACTAATTTGTACCATCTTCGTTACAACTCCCTTTTTTTGATACCTTTATCTTACTATAAAAGCGTTTTCATTGCTAGTTTTTTAGTAAACTTTTACTAAAAAATAAAGGAGCGATATCACAATGACTATTTCAAAGCGTTTTTGTTGTATCGTACGGACATCACTCCATGACTCAAATTCATGGAGTGGGTTCAAAGTATATAGAAAAAACGGTCGCAAGACCGCTTTTTTGTGGTTTATACTCTTTTAGTGGCTGATTCACAGCCCTTGTTTTTACTAGGCGTGAATCATGCCAGCGTCACTCGCCGTTTTTTGCGTGTGACCTTGTTCTAATTCAGCTAAAACTGTTTCATGGAAGTTTCCATTCAGTTTGTAATATTTTTTGTAACAGAACAGTGAAACCCCAACTAAGACAATCGGCACACCGATCATTAAGACGCGCATCCCTAAAATTGTTGCTGCTGTTTGTTCAACATTTGCTTCATAACCAATCATTGATAAACCTAAACCAACGATTAATCCGGCGAATGCTCCCGCAAATTTCACTAATAATGTTTGTACTGAGAAGATTACACTTTCATTCCGTGTTCCAATTTTGTATTGACCGTAGTCAACAACATCTGCAAGCATAACTGTCGCTAATGCTAATGAGAATCCTGAACCAAGTTTCATCAAGATTGCTGCTGCACAAATTAACAAAGCATTTTGTGGGAATAAAATTCCACTAATTAATAATAAGACTAAACCAAAGACTGGTAATGTACAGGCAATTCCATAAATCACTGGACGTGGTAAACGTTTGGCAATTTGTGGGAATAATGCGAGTCCAACAATTTCAGCAGCGCCAAAGAACATGAAGACTGAATACAGTTCAGCACTTCCAATTACATATGTGAAGTAATAAATTGCAAATCCACCAGCAAGTTGAACTGCCATATTGAATGATAAGATTGTTCCAACAAAGGCACGTAATTGATCATTTGACTTAATCACATAAATCATATCTTTGAAACTTGTTTTCGGTGCGGCGGCTTGTTCTTCTGGTGTTAATGATGTCCGTTCTTTGACATTTAACACAGTGACAAATGATGCAACCACGAAGATTACGGCAATAATGATTGAGAACATTGAATAACCTTTTAAATCATTCCCATTTCCTAAAGCTGAAATAATTTGCAACCCGAATGTTCCGATTAATAACCAAGCTAGGCTGGCGAAAATACGTGGAATTACGGCAACTTTTTCACGTTCACTCTTGTTGGCTGTTAGTGAAGGTAACATTGACCAGTATGGAATATCCATAATTGTGTATGTCATACCCCAAATGATGTAACATACAGTTACGTATACATACAGTCCCGTTCCTTGTAACGCTTCTGGTGTACTGAATAAAAAGACGAATGATACAGCGTTAATCACTGTTCCAATTAAAATCCAAGGACGGAATTTCCCCCATTTTGTTCGTGTATTATCAACAATCATCCCCATGACTGGATCATTCACCGCATCCCAGAATCGTGCGAAGAAGAACAGTCCCCCAACAAATGCTGCTGAAATTCCTAAAACATCTGTAAAATAAAACATTAAATACGTAAATACTAAAGCACAAACTAAATCTTTCCCCAATGCCCCAAAACCATATGAGTATTTCTCAAGGTTTGACAATTTTTCTTGTTCGTTCATTTTTTTACCCCTTTTTAAAGCTACTTCTTTTAATTAGTAACCGCTTTCTTTTTTATAAATTCAGTATACCAGTTTATTTACTAAAAATGCAAGCGTTTTCTTTTTATTTTTAGTAAAATTTTAAAAAATGTTTCCTTTCTTGCAAATCTCGAATGACTTTCCCGATTTGGAGCAGTTCAAAACAAAAGGTTGGACGTAAGCAAGTAACATCTGACCGTCTATAAATGCTTCCCAAAATTGAGTACGATAAAGGTACGAAATTGAAGGAGGTATTTTTTTATGAATGAAAAACCAATTATCGTTCCTATCCAATTAGGGGCAGCTCACACAGAA
>JBOFSL010000304.1:0-3177 GCA_051651525.1 Culicoidibacterales bacterium
GTGACTTTGGTTACCAAAAAGAAGAATACTAAAAATGTCAACGTTAATCAAGGGGATTGTGACGCGACGAACTGATTTTAAAGAACACGACGAGATTGTGAGTATTTTTACCCGTGAACTTGGACGTGTACCTTTAATGGTTCGGGGAGTGAAACGAGCGAATAGCCGACATAAAGCATTAACCCAACTCTTCACGTATGGTGATTTTACGATTACCCAACGTGAAGGCTTGTCACTGTTGTATCAAGGCGAAACAATTGATTACTTTAGCAAACTAAAAGGAAATTATTTAGCAATGAGTCATGCTGCGTATTTATGTGAATTAGTCAATCATGTTGCGATTGATTATGAGGCGGATGCCGAATTATTTGATTTGTTTCTAGAAATTTTCCTGTTAATGGAAGAAGGCTTTGCTCCGGAAGGGTTAACTTTCGTGTTTGAACTTCAAGTTTTGGCACGTTTAGGGATTGCCTTGCAACTTTCAGGGTGTACAATTTGTCAAAGTCAACAAATCGTTGGGTTTTCACTCGCGATGGGTGGGCTAGTTTGCGCGAATCATGTGAACAGTTATGACCGTCAATTCGTACAAAATCCCCAAATTATTAAAACATTACTTGCGCTCAACCGCCAAACATTGAGTAGCTTAGGGAATATTCATATCGAACCGGAAGTTCAAAAACAATTACGGTTGATTTTCAACCAAATTTTCGAGCAATATTCGGGACTATATTTGAAAAGTCAGAAGTTTTTGACTTCCAGTTTTGAATTTTAAAAAAAATCTTTTTTTGTCACCAATCGCTTGCGTTTATGTGGCTTTTTTTGTATAATTAAACAACAAATCGGAAGGCTTGACTGCTGTTTTTTTGAGCACGCTAAAAGTTGACCAGCCGATCTATACTTCACGAAGAAGGGAAGAGTAATCTGTTGACGTACCAACAAGCGAGCTTGGGACGGTGAAAGCCAAGTGGAACACGCAATTGATGAATGGAACCTGGAGTGATTTTTTGAGAAAAAAGTGATTTTCAGGCAAACATTACCACACGTAGCCTGAAGATAAATAGGGTGGAACCGCGAGTGAACTCGTCCCTATGCGCTGTCTTTTTGGCAAGCATAGGGACGAGTTCACTTTTTATATTGAAGGAGGATTTTATTCATGGCAAAGCATACAATGGAACAACTCGTAAATCACGTAAAAACACAAGGATTTGTGTATCAAGGTAGTGAAATTTATAACGGACTCGCAAATACGTGGGATTACGGACCAATAGGTATTGAATTAAAGAATAACGTCAAAAAATTATGGTGGAAAAAATTCGTTCAAGAAGCACCATTTAATGTTGGACTTGATTCAGCAATTTTAATGAATCCAAATGTTTGGGTTGCTTCAGGACATGTTGGTGGTTTTTCAGATCCATTGATGGACTGTAAAGCGTGCAAAACGCGTCACCGTGCCGATAAATTAATCGAAGATTTCTCAAATCAAGAAATCGTTGCCGATGGTTGGACAAACGAACAAATGCAAGCGTATATTACAGATAATGGCATTCAATGTCCTGACTGTGGTGCGACTGATTTTACAGATATTCGTCAATTTAACTTAATGTATAAAACGTTCCAAGGTGTCGTTGAAGAAGCGAAAAACGTAGTCTACATGCGTCCGGAAACGGCTCAAGGGATTTTCGTAAACTTTAAAAACGTTCAACGGACAACGCGTAAAAAAGTGCCATTTGGAATTGGACAAATCGGAAAATCATTCCGTAATGAAATCACACCAGGAAACTTTATTTTCCGTACACGTGAATTTGAACAAATGGAATTAGAATTCTTCTGTAAACCAGGAACTGATTTAGAATGGCACGCATATTGGAAAAATGAAGCACAACAATTCTTATATAATTTAGGGTTAAATCCCGAAAATATTCGTATGCGTGATCATGATGCTGATGAGTTATCACATTACTCAAACGCAACAAGTGACCTTGAATATAAATTCCCATTTGGTTGGGGAGAGCTATGGGGAATCGCTGATCGTACTGATTATGATTTACGCCAACATCAAGAACACTCAAAACAAAGCATGGAGTACCATGATCCACAAACAAACGAAAAATATATTCCATACTGTATTGAACCATCAGTTGGAGTTGACCGTTTAATGTTAGCGATTATGAATGATGCGTATGATGTTGAAACGTTGAGTGAAACAGATTCACGTGAAATTATGCGTCTACACCCCGCGTTAGCACCATATAAAGCATGTGTTTTACCATTAATGAAAAAATTAAGCGAACCAGCTTTAGAAGTATACGCAAAATTAGCGAAAGACTTCATGGTTGAATATGATGAAGCCGGAACAATTGGAAAACGTTACCGTCGTCAAGATGCAATCGGAACACCGTTCTGTATTACAGTTGATTATGAAACATTAGAAAATCAAACTGTCACTGTTCGTCACCGCGATACAATGGAGCAAACACGCGTCCACATTGATGAGCTAAAAGCATTTATTGATAGTGCAATTGCCTTTTAAGAACGGAGGACAGCATGGCAAAATTACCTGAACAATTTATCGATGAAGTACGTCAAAAGGCGGATATTGTTGAAGTCATCAGTGACCATATTGCGTTAGAAAAAAAAGGACGTAATTATTTTGCCTGCTGCCCTTTCCATCAAGAGGATAGTCCCTCAATGTCAGTTTCACCTGAAAAGCAAATTTTTCATTGCTTTGGGTGCCATGAAGGCGGAAATGCTTTTAGTTTTGTGATGAAGTACTTACACATTTCATTTGTCGAAAGTGTCATATTGCTCGCGCAAAAATATGGTATGGAAATTCCTGCAGGGGATTATCAACAAAATCCGAAAAAACACGTTTCAACGAAGTTCCAATCATTATATGATACGAATGAGTGGGTAAATAAACTGTACCAACAAATTTTGATTAGTTCCGAAGGAATATCGGCGAAACAATATTTAGTTGAAAATCGTGAATTAAGCGAAGCGACGATTCAAGCTGTTGAAGTTGGTTACGCCCCACACGAACATTTACTTCCGGCCTTTTTGGAAAGTCGTGATCTTAAGCTTGATGATGCGATGCAACTTGGACTTGTCCATGGACAAGATTCACACAATAAATATGATGCCTTTCATGGTCGGATTGTCTTTCCAATTTGGGATGTT
>JBOFSL010000305.1:0-3397 GCA_051651525.1 Culicoidibacterales bacterium
GACCGCTACATCCAACAAACGGAGATGAATAGCGCAATTACTGAAGAAGAACGAAATATGACAGTTCAAAAATTGGATATTTGTAAAGAAATGTTGTCACAACGTATTTACGATTTACAAATTGCTGAAAGTGTTGCAATGCAATCAGCACCGATGATTCAAACAACGCAATTGTCAAACTTTAACTTAATGCGTAAAATCAATTCATCATTCATCTTAACGTTACCAATCTTCAAGCAATGTTTAATTCAAGCAATTATGCTGAAACGTCAAGAAATCCAAGCAAAATCAATTCAGCAACTTGATGATAAAACGAATGAATTACTCGTTCGTAATGCACAACGTACAGCAAGTCAATCTGTCACAATTGCGAAAATGGCCTCAGGAAGCTCAATTCAAATTGATAAATTGCGTCAATCGTATGACACAATTATGAAAGGTATTGAAGAAACGAAAGCCATTCAAATGCAAAATGCTGAAGAACGGAAACAAAATTCACTTGAACTTGAACGTATGAAACAAGATATGCGAAAACGGGCATTAAGTGAATAAAATGATATTAAATTAATAAAAAATGTGATAAGCTAAAAAAGAATTGGGAGGAATTTAATTATGGCGATTAATTTTGGAAATGGATTTGGAAATGCCCAAAACCCAACGACACCGAGTCCGGCAACAGGCGTGCTTAATTTAAACAAAAATGATATTTTAAATTTAACGAAAAAAGAACCAGGACTTCAATATGCAATTGTTGGTGCTGGTTGGGATTTATCACAAACTGGACAAGATTTCGACTTAGATATTGCTGCTTTTTTACTCGATCAAAACGGAAAAATTAATCCGCAAACAGCAATGGACCAAGTTGTTTTCTTCAATAACAAGCAGTTAACTGGAATTCAATTAATGGGTGATAATCGGACCGGAGCTGGCGAAGGTGACGATGAGCAAATTACTGTTGATTTACTTCAAATTCCCGCACATATTTCGAAAATTGTTTTTTTAGTAACAATCCACGAAGCAGCGCAACGTCGCCAAACATTTGGAATGGTTGAGAACGCCTATGTCCGGATTGTCAATCAACAAAATGAGCGTGAAATTTGTCGTTTCAACTTACGCGATAGTGGTTCAACAGGAACGTCAGTTGTCTTTGCAGAACTGTCACGCAATCAAAGTGAATGGGAATTTAAAGCAGTTGGTGATGTGAAAATGGCTGATCTTAACGGATTATTGAGTCTATACATGTAAAGAAAAAGGGGAATAAAATATGAGTGTATTAAACTTGCAAAAAGGAACAATCCTTGATTTAACAAAAAAAGATCCATCATTAAATAACATTTTAGTTGGTGTTGGTTGGGATATTGCCAAACCGAAAGCGACGGGTGGTTTTTTCAGTAAATTAATGGCACCGGCAGCAGCTGATGTCGATTTAGATTTATTTGCTTTACAACTTGATGCAAATGGAAAAACAATTGCCGACGGGGTTGTTTACTATGCAAAACAAAAGCACCAAGGGATTTTCTTACATGGAGATAATTTAACTGGTGCTGGTGAAGGAGACGATGAGAAGATTTCACTAGACTTAAGCAAAATTTCACCGATGTGTGCAAAACTTGTCTTCGGTGTTGCGATTTACTCGGCAGCGTCGCGTAATCAAACATTTGCCCAAGTTCAAAACGCGTATGTACGTGTTGTTGATGAAAATAAAGGCAATAGTGAAGTTTGTCGCTTCAATTTAACTGAGCAAGGTGGTCAAAATACCGCAATTATTATGGCGGATTTAACACGTAATGGAAATGACTGGTCGTTCACAGCGGTTGGGCAATATGTTATGGGCGATCTTTCAACAATTATGAATATGTACAAATAATCGATAAGAAGTGATAAAGGAGTATGAACATGGCAATTAATTTAGGTGGAATGAATTTGAATTCAGCACAAGGTGTTGATGTAACAACACAACAACCAGGCGTAACATTAAACTTACAAAAAAATCAATTACTTGATTTAACAAAACGCGAACCTGGTTTAAACAGTGTCACACTTGGCGCTGGATGGGACGTATCAAATACAGGACAAGGTTTTGATTTAGATATCGCAGCATTTTTACTTGATGCAAATGGAAAATTTAACACAATTGATAATGTGATTTTCTTCAACAATAAAGTTGGTCAAGGAATCCAAATGAGCGGAGACAACGTAACTGGAGCAGGTGAAGGTGATGACGAGCGCATCAATATTGAGTTAAACGAAATTTCACCAATGATTAAAAAAATTGTTTTCGTTGTTACAATTCACAATGCAATGGAAAAACGTCAAACATTTGGGATGGTTAATAATGCGTACGTACGTATTTTAAACCGTCAACAAGGTGATAAAGAAATTTGTCGTTTTGATTTACGTGAAAACAGTTCAGCAGCAACATCAGTTATCTTTGCGGAATTAAACCATGAAGTAACAGGGTGGCAATTTAAAGCAATCGGTGATGGAAAAGTTGCCGATTTAAACGGAATTTTAGCATTATATCAATAAGCCATTCAACTAAAAGAGTGACCGATGTCACTCTTTTGTTGTTTGCAAGATATGAAAGAGAAGAGGAAATATTTATGACTGGATTAAATTCAAAACAAGTTGAAGCACAACGTGAGAAATATGGGAAAAATATCATTGTTGAAGCTGAACCAGAAACATTTTGGCAGAAAATTATTGCCGCTTTAGGCGATCCGATGATTCGTATCTTAATTTTCATCGTTATTATTTTCACGACAATGAAACTATTAGGACATGGTGAATGGTCAGAAATTATCGGAGTTTCACTCGCAATTGTCATTTTCTTACTGGCATCAGTACGGACAGAAATGGCTTCAGATAACGAATACCGAAAATTAAAAGATAAAATCGAAAAAGAAAAGTGTAAAGTTTATCGTGACGGTAAAGTAATCATGTTAGAAATGGAAGATGTTGTTGTTGGTGACTATATTTTACTCCAATCAGGCGATAAAATCCCAGCTGATGGAGTACTCATTTCTGGGGGGATTAGTGTTGATAACGCTAGTTTGAACGGTGAAACTGAAGAGTGTAAGAAAAAAGCTCATCCAAGTGGTCAAGCGTTACAAGCAGAAGCATGGCAACCAGAAATTAGTGGAGATGTCTTTGTCGATACGCATTCACTCTTTAAAGGTGCAGTAACTGTTGCTGATTCAGGTGTCATGTTAGTTACGAAAATTGGTATGCAAACTGTTATGGGAGAAATGGCAGCAGATATGGCATCGGAAGATGTTGACAGCCCATTAAAAGTGAAATTAACAGCATTAGCGAATAAAATTTCAATGTTTGGGTACATTGGTGCAGTAGTAATTGGTTTAGCATTGTTAAGCCAAATCGTTGTCAGTGCCGGTGG
>JBOFSL010000306.1:0-7488 GCA_051651525.1 Culicoidibacterales bacterium
TAACACAAGAAGAATCCATGAAAGTATCAATTATTTAACACCAAATCAATTTGAAAGACAATTACTTATTGTGAATTAAATCAATCTATAACTGTAAGAATTTTTAATTTTTTTGGTCCAATTTCTTGACATCGTACCACACTGTATATAAAAAAGCTCACTGCCTTGGTACAATAGTCCAGAAGCAGTGAGCTTTTCTTGTTGCTATATTTTGGCACAAATTACTTGGGTATTTTTCACCCATGGCATATAAACTTTCAAGTCCGTTTTCTTATGTATATCAGCGCAATTTGGTAAGTTTTGAGAGGTATTCTACATCTAGTGGATGTAGAATATAAATTTGACCGATCCATATCAATTGAATTAATTAGAACGATGGAAATAATCAGGAGATTGAAAAAGCGATGTACTAAAAAAGTTGCTAGAAAGAATATAGGTATATGAAAAACAGAGAAGCAAGGCAACGGCCTATTTCCTCTGTTTTTTCATTAGTATGGTTTAGTATCAGTATTTGGATTTTCATCGTCACCAAGAGGTGTGTCATCGTCAACTGAAGGTGTGTCTTTGTTAGTAGTGTTATCGACATTTGAAATAGGATTTTCTTTGTCAGAAGTGTTATCGACATCTGAAATAGGATCTTCTTTATCAGAAGTGTTATCGACATCTGAAATAGGATCTTCTTTATCAGAAGTGTTATCGACATCTGAAATAGGATTTTCTTTGTCAGAAGTGTTATCGACATCTGAAATAGGATCTTCTTTATCAGTAGTGTTATCAACATCTGAAGTAGGATCTTCTTTGTCAGAAGTGTTATCAACATCTGAAGTAGGATCTTCTTTGTCAGCAGTGTTATCGACCGATGTTGAAGTATCAATGCTTGGATTCCAATGTTCAGTTGATGAATTACCACAAGCAACCAAACTAAAAATGAGTAGAAATGCAATCAATAAATATGATGGTTTGCGCATAAGTATTCCCCTTTTTTAAATTTATACTTTAACTATACGACTAATACAGACTTCCTGTCAAAATTATTCAACTAAATTTCCAATTATTGGTAATTTAGTTAATACGCTTTGCCCATGAGGCGCACTGTTAATATAATCGCTAAGATCTTGTCCGGCTGTTAGTCCATTTTTATGCATCCCATTTAACCATTGTGGAATAGCGCTGACATCATAAATAATACCATTAACCGCCACATAAGCAAGTTGAGAATCTTGTCCATTATACTGAGCAAGTTCCTCAAGTGTGAGTGTAATCGATTCAGAAGGAGTTGATTCATTCGGTGAAACTTCAACATCAGAATTTTTAGTTGTTTGGGCACACCCGCTGAGTATTGTGATTGATAAGGTAAGTAAGATGAGTAATTTTTTCATTGCGATTATCCTTTCTGGCCACCAGTGGTGAATTTTGATAGCATGAGTATGACAAAATAATATTAAAAAAACAAGTAGATAAAAACATAATTTTTAAAAAATAAAAAAGTGGTTGTATTTCTTGTTTTAATTCGATATAATAGTCAACGTAGTCAAGAACTACATAAGTGAATACTAAAATACGTAATGGAAAGCAGAACACTGTTCTCACCTGATTCTAGCGAAAGCTGATAGGTTCGATGTCATTACAAGAACATACAGATTGTAAGTTCTTTCCTTGCGTATATTTGGGAAGAACTTTTTTTGTTGCCCAAGGGTAATGAATAATTTTTTGGAGGTGCTCGCTATAAAACGTGCTAATAATCAACAACAACAACAAGATAAAACACTACTCAATGACAAAATTCGCTTCCGCGAAATGCGTGTAATTGATGGTGAAGGTGAACAATTAGGGATTCTTACTCGTGATGAAGCATTAGCTTTAGCTACAGAACGTAATCTTGACTTAGTGTGTGTGTCTCCAGACGCAAAACCCCCTGTTTGTCGTGTGATGAACTACGGGAAATTCCGTTTTGAGCAACAACGTAAGCAAAAATTGGCGAAAAAAAATCAAAAAGTTGTTACGATCAAAGAAGTGCGTTTGAGTCCTACAATTGATACTCATGATTTTGAAACGAAATTACGAAATGCAATTAAGTTCCTTGAAAAAGGTGACAAAGTAAAAGTTTCAATTCGTTTCCGCGGACGAGCAATCGCCCACACTAGCATCGGACGAGACGTGTTAATTCGTTTCTCAGAAGCATGCGAAGAAATCGCGACGGTTGAAGGACAAATCAAACTTGATGGTCGAAATATGTTTATGACATTAACGCCGAAAAAAGCGAATTAAGTAAGAGCAAAGGAGAAAACGACAATGCCGAAAATGAAATCTCATAGCGGTTTAGCGAAGCGTGTTAAACGTACTTCAAGTGGAAAATTAAAGCGTGGACACGCTTACACTAGCCACTTAGCTGCTAACAAATCTCAAAAACAAAAACGTAAATTACGTCACTCAGGATTAGTATCTGCAGGTGATTATAAACGTATCAAACAAATGTTACAAAAATAAGAAAATTGCGCTTGTAAAAGCACAAGGAGGTAATCAATATGCCACGTGTTAAAGGTGGAACAGTTGCGCGTCGTCGCCGCAAAAAGATTTTAAAATTAGCTAAAGGTTACTATGGTTCAAAGCACACGTTATACAAAACAGCTCATGAACAAGTAATGAAATCATTCATGTACTCATACCGTGACCGTCGTCAAAAGAAACGTGATTTCCGTAAATTATGGATTACACGTATCAACGCGGCTGCTCGTTTAAACGGAATGACTTATAGCACATTAATTAATGGATTAAACTTAGCAAACATTGACGTAAACCGTAAAATGTTAGCTGAATTAGCTGTTAGTGATGCTGCATCATTCACTGCAATTGCTGACTTAGCAAAAGCAGCTTTAGAAAAAAAAAAGCCTAGTTTAGCTCAAACAGATGATTTAAGCAAATTAACTGTTGTACAGTTAAAAGAATTAGCAGTTGAACGTGATATTAAAATCCCATCAACAGCTAAAAAAGCTGATATTATCGAGTTATTACAAGCATAATGACATCGAGATAACCAACCTTCGGGTTGGTTTTTTTTGCTTTTAATCCGTTTTTTTACCAAAAAAAGGCAAAATATGCTATGATAGTAGAAAATAAATTAAAGGAGAATTGATTATGGATTGGAATATGTTATATGAATTAACAATGGCTGATGGAGTTCCGGGGAATGAAAAAGAAGCACGAGATGTAATGGAAAAATATATCGCACCAGTTGCTGATACGGTTCAAACAGATCGTTTAGGAAGCTTAATTGCCAAAAAAATAGGAACTGAAAATGGTCCGAAAATCGTTGTTGCAGGACATTTAGATGAAATTGGATTAATGGTTACACGCATTGAAGACAGTGGCTACATTCGTTTCCAAACGCTTGGTGGATGGTGGAGTCAAGTGATGTTAAGCCAACGCTTTACAATCACAACTCGTGAAGGTAAAAAAGTAACGGGAGTCATTGGAAGTAAACCACCACACGTTTTAACACCAGAAGCACGAAATAAACCAGTTGACATTAAAGATATGTTTATTGATTTAGGAGTTGCTTCAAAAGAAGAAGTAGCAGCACTTGGTGTTCGTCCTGGAGATATGATTGCGCCTTATTTTGAAAGCATGCGCATGAATAATGAGAAATATTTATTGGCAAAAGCTTGGGATAACCGTATCGGTTGTGCGATTGCAATTGATGTCTTAACAAATTTAAAAGATACTGAACATGCGAATGTTGTGTATGGTGTTGGAACAGCACAAGAAGAAGTTGGTTTACGTGGAGCACGGACATCAGCAGCAGCAATTCAACCAGATATCGCTTTTGCTTTAGATGTTACAATTGCAGGAGATACGCCTGGTATGACACCAACTGAAGCAACGGTGAAAATGGGAGCTGGACCATGTATCATGTTATATGATGCATCAATGGTTGCACATAAAGGTTTACGCGACTTTGTTTCAAATGTTGCAGATGAGTTAGAAATTCCATATCAATTTGATTCATTATCAGGTGGAGGAACAGATTCAGGTGCGTATCACTTGAATGGACAAGGCGTCCCATCATTATCAATTTGTTTAGCATCACGCTATATTCATTCGCATGCAAGCATGATTCACGAAGATGATTACTTAAATGCGACACGTTTAATTACTGAAGTAATCAAACGTTTAGATAAAGAAACAGTTGAAGCAATTATTTACGGATAATTTTAGAAAAAAAGAGGATGAAGTCCTCTTTTTTTGTTGTATAATGAAACTAGCGATGCTAACAATGTATGGAAAAAAGGAGAGAAAAATGATGGAAAAAGTTCACCCTGAAAAAATAAACAGTCAAGCCGCAAAAACAATGAGTATTTTTCATGAGCCCCTTGTAAGTGGAAATCATGGATCATATATCAAAATTTATGTAAACTCTGACAAACGTCAAGGTTGGAAAATTGCAGCTGTGACAGCAGTAGTAACCGCAGTAACGGTCATTGGAGCAATAAAAGTATATCAAAAGAAACAGAAAGCCTAACGGTTAAAAGTAGTCTCATTTTGAACAAATGAGGCTGCTTTTTTTTCATCACACAATTACAATCTTTTGTTAAACTGAACTTAAATCAAACATGCTATACTGAGAAAGCATGTAAAAATTTCAGATAGATAAGTTGGAGAGAAAATGAAATCAAAAGTAAATTTATTTAAAAAACCAGTTGTTTTTTTAGCGGCATATGCAGTTTTTTTATTGACAGTTAGTGAATGGATTAGCCGTGGAAGTTTAATGGAAACAATGGTTTGGGCTGTCCCACATATTGGGGTTACGATAACGGCGATAGTATTGATTTTCAATGTATTAGTAGTCATTTATTTACTCACACGCCGCTTAAAAGTAAGTTTATGGGTCACAACGATCCCAGTTGTTGTGTTATCAATTGTCAATTATTACAAAATTTTGATGAATAGCAAACCCTTGACTGTTTGGGACTTTGGATTGATCGATGAATTGCTGAAAATTCAAGGTGATATGAGTTTTACAATTGCTTGGCATGTTGTATTTATTAGTATTTTAGTAATTGCTGTTTTAGTGGTAATTAGTCGGAAGCTTGGAAAAAAACAGAATTTTGAAGGTTCTCGAAAAAAAAAAATTGGTCAATTAGTAGTGGCACTTGCGGCGATGGCAGCAGTTATCTTTGGTGTGTATTTACAACCAAAAGTTTTTGGAGTTCTTGGATTTGATGATACACCATATAATCAAGTTACGTTCTATGAAAACAACGGTTTTATCAACTCCTTTATTTATGGAATTAATGATAAATTAGCGTTAACGAGTGTTGAATTAACGGCTGAGGCTCAAGCGGTTATCGATGCGCAAACGGCTTTTTTAGCAGATTTACCACAACCAGAACAACGACCAAATATCATTTTATTATTAAATGAATCATTTATGGATGTCACTAAAATTGAAAATGTGACGTTTAATCAAGATCCGTTACCGACATATCGTGCGTTAACCGAAACGACGGTGACAGGTGAATTTGTTTCATCACAATTTGGTGGCGGGACATCAAATGTCGAATATGATGTTTTGACAGGCCACACGAGTTTTGATTTGCCAAAAGGAATGGTGCCATATACACAATTAATTCACCAGCCAATTCAATCATTGCCACAGTTATTAGCGAGTTACGGGTATCAAAATACGTCATTACATAGCTACAGTGGGTGGTTTTGGAATCGTGAAAGCGTCCATAAGAGCTTAGGATTTGAACGTTTTTTAGATGAAACAACATTTGTTGATCCAACATTAGTTGGACCATATATTAGTGATGCTGACTTTATCAATAAGGTGATTGAAACGTTTGAAACAAATAAAGCTGCTGATGCAGATAAACCACAATTTATTTTTGGGATTTCAATGCAAAACCACGCCCCATACGGTGGTGAATCGAAATCAATTTCTGCTGATGTACCAATTGAAATCATCGATGCACCAGGTTTAGATTCTGAGAGTATTGAAGAGTTGGAAGATTATGCCCAATCAACGTACCTCAGTGATAAAGCTTTGCAAACATTACTCGAGTATTTTGAAACAGTGGATGAACCAACAGTTATTGTGCAATTTGGAGATCATTTGCCTTCAATGTCAACAATTTTAACTGATGCAGGATATTTGAATAATGCTGAACAAGATCCGATGGATCAAGCATTGGCAAAATACACGACACCGATTGTTTTTTGGGATAATTACAATCAACTTGCTCAAAGCGAGGAGAAAGAATTAGGATATCTTGGTGCGAATTATGTGTCAACGACGTTATTACAAGCGGCGCAGCTGCCACTTTCGCCATATTTCCAATTTTTACAAGATACGAAAAATGTAACTGGAATGCCATTCTTCGAATACGCTTTATTACCAGATGGAAATGTTGTGACTGACATTCCGCAAAAAATTCGAGATGCTTACCGTTATCTTGAAAGTTATTTTTTATTTGGGAACTAAATAATTAACAAAAAACTATGAAATAAATCATAGTTTTTTGTTTGACTCAAATAATAAATCAGAAATATGGGATGCTTAAGTGACAGCAAGTGGTCTCTAGAGAGTAAGTATTCGACAATGATGAGTTAAGAGTGGGGTAAATGTAAAAAATATCGTTGGTTATGCCAATGTATAATGAGGTAGTGATGATTCCACTGTTCTTTGAAGTAATCGAATAAATGCGATTATCGTGATGGATGCTGACTTGCAAGACCCACCAGAATTGATTCATGAATTGATTTCCAAGTGGGAAGAAGGCATGAAGTTGTTAATGCGAAACGTTAATCACGAAGAGACGATACATTGATGAAGCATTTGATGGAATTACTTCAGTTTTAATAATTCCGCTGTGATTAGCGACCGATTTGGGAGTGCCTATTTCATTTTCAGCATTTATCTACTTAATTGTGATTATTGTACAATAGTTTGTCCAACCAATAATACCTGATGTTGGTATTCGCTAATGATTGTCGTCTTATTATTGAGGTAGAAGAGCGGCCGATGTACCATGTTGAGCACTTTTATCTGGCACAATTACAAATCAATGCAAAACCAGCCCAAGATGAAGTTTTCAAACAAAAAATGTGTTATAATAAACACGGAATAAGAGGTGATTTAGATGACGAAAGTTAATTTTCATACCCATACGAAAAGATGTAAACATGCATTTGGTGAAGATGAACAATATGTTCAAGAGGCGATTAATCAAGGCCTCACTCGGCTTGGTTTTAGCGATCATGGACCATTTCCCGATGGACGTTGGTCATTTTCACGCATGAATTTTACTGATTTACCAAGTTATTGTGAACATGTCCGCCAACTCGCACAGAAATATCAGCAAAAAATTGAAATTTCACTGGGTTTAGAAATCGAATATGATCCAGCTCAAATGGAGTATTATGCGCAACTTTTAAATCAATACGAGTTAGACTATTTATTATTAGCTCAACATTATTTCATTGATA
>JBOFSL010000307.1:0-1942 GCA_051651525.1 Culicoidibacterales bacterium
TGGTGATGCCATTGAGGTGAAACACTATATTACTCGCCGCCCAACGAACATTCCAATAGCTTGGCCAGCCAATCGTCAAGTACGACTTGTCGCTGACGCTATTAATGGACAAAATGTTCGTTACACCGGAACATTGGGAACATCAGTTATTAAAGTCTTCAATTTAACGGCAGCAGCAACCGGGTTAACTGCTGAATTAATGGACTTCCAAGGGATTGAATACAAGGCAATTCATGTTCACCGTGGGAATCATGCTGGTTATTATCCTGGCGCAAGTGATATTTCGATCAAATTGTTATTCGATCCAAAAACAGGGGGAATTCTTGGTGCGCAAGCGATTGGCCAAGAAGGAACTGAAAAACGGATTGATGTGCTTGCCACAGCAATTAAAGGTGGGCTAACAATTGAAGACCTACCTGATTTAGAATTATCATATGCACCACCATATTCAAGTGCAAAAGATCCAGTTAATATTGCTGGATATGTTGCAACGAATGTCTTTGAAGGTGAAAAAGTTGTCCACTGGCATGAAATTGAGGCATTAGCAGCTGCAGAGGCAATGCTTGTTGACGTGCGGACACCGATTGAATATCGTTTAGGAACAATTGGCAATGCAATTAATATGCCAGTTGACGAATTACGTGAATTAGCCCAAACAATCACAGTTGCCAAAGATGCGCCAATCTATATTATTTGTCAAGTTGGCTTACGTGGGCATTTAGCACTGTCAATTTTAGCAGCGGCAGGCTTTACGAATGTGTACAATTTATCAGGTGGCTATAAAACCTATTCACAAGTGTACAAAAACCGTCAAAATACCTCATGCAACGATGGAGTTTGTAAACCAGAAACAGCAGGGCAAGCAATGGGAAAGTAACGCAAGCGGCGGAAAGTGTCCACATCCCGACTGCAAAAGAAAAAATTACTGAAACGTTAGCGCTTGATGCGTGTGGTTTACAGTGTCCTGGTCCGATTATGCAAACATATCAAACGATGGAACGGATGAATGATGGCGAAGTGCTCTTTATTAAAGCTTCTGATCCAGGTTTTGCACAAGATATTCGTACTTGGGCAAAAACGACTGATAATACAGTATTGAAAATCGATCAAGATGCGAAAACACGTGAAATTCATGCGTATTTACAAAAAGGACTTGCTGGGAAACAAGCAGAACCGACATTAGCGCCAGCGAAAGAAAATAAAGGGACAATAGTCTTATTTAGTGGCGAATTAGATAAAGCGATGGCAGCAATGATTATCGCGCAAGGAGCAGCAGCGACCGGGAAGCAAATGACAGTCTTCTGTACGTTCTGGGGCTTAAACTTGCTACGTCGCGAAGATGCGCCAAATGTTGAAAAATCAGTGATTGAATCAATGTTTGGAATGATGATGCCAAAAGGTGCACAGGCGCTCCCATTGTCAAATATGAATATGGGTGGTATGGGGAAAATGATGATGCAAAAAGTCATGAAAGACAAAAATGTTGATTCATTACCACAATTATTAAAACAAGCACAAGCAGTTGGTGTGCGCTTTATCGCCTGTACGATGAGTATGGATGTAATGGGCATCAAAGCCGAAGAATTAATCGATGGGATTGAACTCGGTGGTGTTGCAACCTATGTTGGCGAAAGTACAAATGCTGATTTGACACTCTTTATTTAAAATTTTATCCAAAAAAGTTGCTTTGCAATTGTATGATTTGAAGACTAGCTAAAACTATTCGGGTGATTCAATGAAATTGTAGTTGAAAGCTTGTTTCATCAAAGGAATTGGCTATAATAAAGGCACAGGTTTGAATCAAATGAACACTGAAAAACAAAAGGAGGGTGTGCCATGAAAAAGCCACAACAATTATTACGAATAAGTGTGATCATTGCGTATCTGTTAGTTATTCTTATCAATACACTCGCAAATGCGCTGCCAATTAATGGAATTGCTG
>JBOFSL010000308.1:0-6153 GCA_051651525.1 Culicoidibacterales bacterium
GAATTAACGGATTTAATTGCGTATAACTTAACGTTACCTATTGATCGCAAACAAGAACATTTAGAAACGACGTCAATTAATGAACGCTTATATATGGTCTTAAAAGACCTGTATCATGAAGTTGAATTAGCGCGCATTGAATCACGAATTGAAAGTGAAGTCAAAAGTGCGTTTGAAGAATCGCAACGCGAATATTATTTACGTGAAAAAATGCGTGTAATTCGTGAAGAACTTGGTGAAAAAGGTTCGAAGGAAAAAGAAACTGAAGAGTTGAAAGTGAAAATTGAAGCACTGAATGCACCAGAGTTTATCAAAGAAAAATTAATGGAAGAATTAAAACGCTATGAAATGATGCCACAAGCATCACCAGAAAGCGGAATTATTCGTACGTATATTGACTGGGTAATGGCTATTCCTTGGGGTGTGTATAGCCAAGATAATTTTGATGTTGTCAAAGCAAAAGCGAAACTTGATGCACAACATTATGGATTAGAAAAGGTCAAAGAGCGGATTGTTGAGTTTTTAGCAGTTAAAAAATTAACTGGTGGAACGAAAGGTGATATTCTTTGCCTTGTTGGTCCGCCGGGTGTTGGGAAAACTTCACTTGTACAATCAATTGCAGAATCAATGGATAAACCATACGTCAAAATTGCGCTTGGTGGTGTCCGTGATGAATCGGAAATTCGTGGACACCGCCGCACATACCTTGGTTCAATGCCAGGGAAATTTGCGCAAGCGATGAAAAAAGCGAAAGTGATGAATCCTGTTTTATTACTTGATGAAATTGATAAAATGAGTGCTGATTTTAAAGGGGATCCAACTTCAGCGTTGTTAGAAGTGCTTGACCCAGAACAAAACAGCCAATTCAACGACCACTATATTGAAGAGAATATTGATTTGTCAAACGTCTTCTTTATCGCGACAGCGAACTACTACGAAGGAATTCCAGCACCATTAATGGATCGCATGGAAATCATCGAATTAGGTAGCTATACGGAAGAAGAGAAATTTGAAATCGCGAAACGTCATTTAGTCGATAAAGAACTTAAAGCTCACGGTTTAACGAAAAAAAATCTAACGATTAATAAAGCCGCGTTATATAAAATTATTCGTGAATATACGCGTGAAGCTGGTGTACGGAGTCTTGAACGTCAAATTGCAACAATTTGTCGAAAAGTTGCCTCGCTCGTGTTAGTCGATGACCAAACATTAGTGAAAGTTGATGCAAAAAACTTAGTTGATTATTTGGGGAAATCGCGCTTCCACTATAGTAGTGCTGAACGAAAAGATCAAGTTGGGGTTGTGACCGGATTAGCGTATACCGCTTTTGGTGGTGATATTCTCCCAATTGAAGTTGCGTACTATCCAGGACGTGAAAGTATTGTCTTAACTGGAAAACTTGGTGATGTGATGAAAGAATCTGCACAAACAGCGATGAGCTATGTCAAATCGCGAGCAAAAGATTTCAAAATTAATCCGGAAATTTTTGAAAAAAATACAATTCATATTCATGTACCAGAAGGTGCTGTACCAAAAGATGGTCCGTCAGCGGGAATTGCGATGGCAACAGCGATTATTTCGGCATTAACGAACCAAAAAGTCCGGAAAGATTTAGGTATGACCGGCGAAATTACTCTGCGTGGAAATGTGTTACCGATAGGTGGGCTCAAAGAGAAATCGATGGCCGCAAATCGTTCGGGATTAAAAACAATTTTAATTCCACAAGAAAATGAACGCGATATTGATGAGATTCCAGAAACAGTGAAAAAACAACTGACAATTATACCTGTTAGTCACTTAGATGATGTCTTATCAGTCGTATTCGCAGGAGGAAAAAAAGATGAAAGTTAAAAGTGCTGAATTTATAAAGAGCGCGACGAGTCCGGAGCACTATCCGTGTGAAGGACAGCCTGAGATTTTATTATCAGGGCGTTCAAATGTTGGTAAATCGTCGTTTATCAACTCAATGTTAAATCGGAAGGCAATTGCACGGGTTTCGTCAAAACCTGGTAAAACGCAAACGTTAAATTTCTTCCACGTCAACCATGCCTTTTATTTTGTTGATGTACCAGGATATGGGTATGCCAAAGTTCCGAAACCATTGCGTAAGGCTTTTGGGGAAATGATCGAGAAGTATATCCAAAATCGAAAAACATTAAAAGCGGTTGTCTTACTTGTTGATTTCCGTCACAAACCAACTGAAGATGATATTATTATGTACAATTTCTTGAAATATTTTGATATTCCAATGATTATTGTGGCAACGAAATTGGATAAAGTGAAGCGCTCGCTTCATGGAAAACAAGAGAAGTTAATCAAGCAAACACTGGGATTCGATAAAGAAAATGACTTATTCATCACGTATTCATCTGAAACAAAAGCCGGAAAAGATAAAGCTTGGCAAGCACTAGGGAAATATCTCTATGCTGGAAAATCAATTCCTGTAGAATTTGCTGAAGATGATGAATTCGAAGCAAGTTTGACCGAAGGGTATGACTTACCAGAAATTCCAACCGATGCGTATGAACGTAGCATGTACGTTGATGATGTTGAAGAAACAGATGAATTAGAATTACCAACGGATGAAGAAGAATACGTACTTTAAGCGTACGTACGCTTCGCAAAAGGGGAAGCAAATAGTATGAACAAGAAAATGAAAAAAGATTTGATTGTTGTGACGTCAGTACTCGTGACAACAATCGCTACAGTCTTAATTGGCTATTTTGCAATCACGAATACATTGCAACTATGGCAAACATTTTTGCAATACATTGCTGAAGGGCAAAATGTGACGATGGGACTATTAGTTGTCGCAATTTGGCAAAATGTCGGCTTGCAATTAGTGACACCAGCATTAGCTATCTATGGGTGTTTTGTACTGGCAAACTTCATCTTGGGACAAGCTGACTTAAGCCGTGTTCGAGTGAAAAGTTTTCAGTTCGGTGTATTCACATTAATGCTTGGGTCATTAATGTTAATTTTCCCAACCCCACAATATGTGTCATTGACAGTTATGCTCTTTGTCATTCCAGGATTATTGGCAACGTTCCTGTCGATGGAACGACCAAATATGAGTAATTCGCTAGCAGCTGGGCAACGTGCTGTTCAAAAAAATAGTCGGGTGGCAACAAAAAAACATTACCGCCGCTATTTACGAAAATAAGTTGCAATATTGACAAAATTTTGGTAAAATATGAGCACAAACCGATACTACATAAACGAAGAAGAGAAGGAGTAATCATTCAGGTGCGTTTGAGAGAGAGTAACAGAGCTGAAAGTTACTTACGCAACGAATGATGAAGGTAGTCTCAGAGTTCTTTTGCTGAAATTTCAGTAGGTAAAAGCGTTGGCGGCGTTAACGCCTTGAGCTGAGACGCAACTTTTGCGTTTAAGTAGGATGGTACCGCGATGAAATGAGTCGTTCCTATATAGGAGCGGCTTTTTTTGTTGGCGAAAATAAGGAGGAAATCACCAATGGCAAAACAATTAGCACCAAAGTATAATCACTTAGAAGTTGAAGCTGGTAAATATCAAGCATGGGTTGAAAAAGGTTGCTTTAAAGCGGATCCAACTTCGGAAAAACCACCATATTCAATCGTAATTCCCCCACCGAACGTAACGGGTAAATTACATTTAGGACATGCATGGGATACAGCTCTACAAGATATTTTAGTTCGGATGAAAAAACTCCAAGGCTATGATGTGTTATGGTTACCAGGAATGGATCATGCTGGAATTGCGACCCAAGCAAAAGTCGATGAAAAGTTGCGTGAGCAAGGAATTTCACGCCACGATATTGGTCGCGAAGCCTTTTTAGAGCAAGCCTGGTCGTGGAAAGATGAATATGCGGGGCATATCCGTACACAGTGGGAAAAAGTCGGGTTAGCACTGGATTATTCACGCGAACGTTTTACGTTAGATGAAGGGTTATCACAAGCCGTAACTAAAGTTTTTGTTGATATGTATAACAACGGGTTAATTTACCGTGGTGAGCGTATCATTAACTGGGATCCACAAGCACAAACAGCACTTTCGAATATCGAAGTTATTTACCAAGAAGTGCAAGGGAAATTCTATCATTTCAAATATATGTTAGCTGATGGTAGTGGTGAGTTTTTAGAAGTTGCGACAACACGTCCTGAAACAATGTTTGGTGATGTTACGGTAGCCGTTCACCCTGAAGATGAGCGCTACGGTCATTTAGTTGGCAAAGAAGTTATTATTCCCGGAAATGATATCCGTATTCCAATTATTGCTGATGACTATGTCGATAAAGATTTTGGAACAGGGGCAGTGAAAATTACTCCGGCTCATGATCCAAATGACTTTGAAGTCGGTGCACGTCACAATTTCCCAATGCCAATCATTATGAATGAAGATGGAACAATGCGTGCTGGTGAACTTATGCCAGAAGCATATGCAAATCTTGATCGTTTTGAGGCGCGTAAACAATTGGTTGCCAACTTAGAAGCAGCTGGACTTGTTGTTAAAGTTGTTGATCACGTACATTCAGTTGGACATAGTGAACGTACGGGTGTTGTCGTTGAGCCATACTTATCAATGCAATGGTTCGTGAAAATGGATGGATTAGCTGCACGTTCAGTTGAAAACCAAGAAACTGATAATGCCGTTAATTTTGTACCTGAACGTTTCGAAAAAACGTTTGCGAACTGGATGGAAGGAATTCACGATTGGTGTATTTCACGTCAATTATGGTGGGGACACCGCATTCCAGCTTGGTACCACATTGAAACTGGGGAAGTTCATGTTGGCGAAGAGCCAGCTGATTCAGAAAACTGGAAACAAGATAATGATGTGCTTGATACGTGGTTCTCGTCAGCATTGTGGCCCTTCTCAACAATGGGTTGGCCAAATGTCGATGCAATTGAATATCAACGGTACTTCCCAACAAGTGTCCTTGTAACAGGATACGACATTATCTTCTTCTGGGTTAGCCGAATGATTTTCCAATCACTCGAATTTACAGAACAAGCACCGTTCAAAGACGTCTTAATTCACGGATTAGTGCGAGATGCTTCAGGACGTAAAATGTCGAAATCACTTGGTAATGGAGTTGACCCGATGGAAGTAATTGAGAAGTATGGAGCAGATAGCTTACGGTACTTCTTAACAACAAGCGTATCACCAGGACAAGATTTACGTTACATGGAAGAAAAAGTTGAATCAACTTGGAACTTTATTAACAAAATTTGGAATGCGTCACGTTTCGTCTTAATGAATGTTGAAAATATGGAAACAACAGATTTAAGCTTCGAAGTTACTGATTTAGCAATTGCAGATCGTTGGATTTTAACACGTTTAAATGAAACAATTGCCACAATCAATTATAATGCTGACAAGTACGAGTTCGGTGAAGTTGACCGTGCGTTGTATAATTTCATCTGGGATGATTTCTGTAGCTGGTATATTGAAATGAGTAAATTACCGCTTCAAAGTGACGATGCAAAAGCTGCGAACACAACACGTAAAGTGTTAGTGTACACATTAGATGCAATCGTGCGTTTATTACACCCATTTATGCCATTCGTAACTGAAGAAATCTGGCAACAATTACCAGGAAACGAAGGTTCAATCATGAATGCAACGTGGCCAGAAATTGTTGAAGCATATACTGATGAAACTGCAAAAGTTGGGATGCACTCATTAACGGAAGTTATCCGCGCAATTCGTGGAATCCGTAGCGATGTTGATGCACCAATGAGTCGCAAAATTCGCATGTACATGAAGCCATTAACAGCTGAGGCACAAGCAAACTTTGAAACAAACGTTGCGTACCTTGAAAAATTCTGTAACCCAAGCGAATTAACGATTGCATCAGTTGTGGAATTAGACGAAGAAACAATGTCAGCAGTCTTAGCAGATGTTGAAATTTATTTACCAATTGATGGTTTAGTTGACATCCAAGCAGAAATTACACGTTTAGAAGCCGAAGCGAAGAAATTAGCTGGTGAAGTACAACGTGCACAAGGAAAATTAGCAAACGAGAAATTCGTATCAAAAGCGCCAGCCAAACTAATAGAAGAAGAACGTGTGAAGTTAACCGACTACACGCAACGTTTAGAAACAGTCACAGCACGCCTAGAAAGTCTGAAGCCGATTCAATAACAAGTGCTGACGATGCTCTATCAAACT
>JBOFSL010000309.1:0-6676 GCA_051651525.1 Culicoidibacterales bacterium
TCAATTGTGCGTTCATATCCATAGCTAGCACCTCACTTTCAAAAAATAAATTGCATACAATATAATAGTGTTATCGTATCTCATACAATCGGATTTGTCAATCTTATCTCGAAAAAAAACGAGACTTTCGCTTTGAAAGTGCTCGTTTTTGCAGTTACTATTTAGTTGCGGATTAACCAATCAAATGCACCAAGTGCAGCCGTTGCTCCTGATCCCATTGAAATAATGATTTGCTTGTACGCTGAATCAGTACAGTCACCAGCTGCAAAGACAGCAGGAATGCTCGTTGCCCCATGTTTGTCGACAATGATTTCACCCATGCGTGTCTTCTCAACACTATCACCTAACCACTCCGTATTCGGTACAAGTCCGATGAGGATGAATACACCTTCAACGTCAAGATTATGTACTTCATTTGTTTCACAGTTTTGGTATGATAAGCCAGAAACAGTTTGGTCACCAGTAATTGCTGTTGTTTTCGCTCCAGTAATAACAGTTACATTTGGTAATGAATACACACGTTCTTGTAAAACTTTATCCGCTTTTAAGCTCGTTTGGAATTCAATTACAGTCACATGCTCAACAACACCAGCTAAATCGATAGCTGCTTCAATTCCTGAGTTTCCACCACCGATCACAGCTACTTTTTTCCCAGCAAATAGTGGTCCATCACAGTGTGGGCAGTACGCAACACCTTTGTTTTTGAACTCTTTTTCACCAGGAACATTAATATTACGCCAACGCGCACCAGTTGCTAAGACAACTGTTTTACTTTGTAAGATAGCACCATTTTCAAGTGTTACATCCACGTATTCATTTTTGACTAGGCTTGCAACTTGCTGCCCTTTCATCATGTCAACTGGATACTCTTTAATGTGCGCTTCAACTTGAGCCATTAATTTTGGTCCTTCTGTGTATGGTGTGCCGATCACATTTTCAATTCCCATCGTTTCCATTACTTGTCCACCAAAGGTTTGGGCAATCATCCCCGTTTTGATTCCTTTACGTGCAGCATAAATTGCAGCACTTGCACCAGCAGGTCCACCACCAACAACTAACACATCAAAGATACCTTTATCAGCAAATTCACTTGCATCAGCGGGTCCAGTTACTTTATCAAGAATCTCTTCAATTGTTGTGCGACCATTACCAAAGGCTTCACCATTAGCGAACATCGTTGGCACTGCCATAATTGTGCGTGATTCAACTTCGTTTTGGAACATTGCACCATCAATCATTGTATGTGTAATCAATGGATTCAAGACACTCATCATGTTGAACGCTTGCACGACATCTGGACAGTTGTGACAGCTTAAACTAATGTACGTTTCAAAGTTGAACGGCTTATTGATTGCACGAATACGATCAATAATTTCTTGGTCAACTTTCGGTGCACGTCCACTCACTTGCAATAACGCTAAGATTAATGACGTAAACTCATGACCACCAGGAATTCCAGCAAAAACAACACCACTTGGTGCTTGTCCAGCTTGATTAATCATGAAGCTTGGCATTCGCTCAAGCGTAACAGCTTCGACACTTACACGTGGTGAGACCGCAGCAACTTCATTGATAAATGTTGTCATCGCTTGTGAGTGTTCATCACTTCCAACGCTCAGTTGAATCACTAAGTCTGATTCTAATAATTGTAAATATTGCTCTAATTGGCTTTTGATTTCTGTTTCTAAATGCATCTGTACATTCCTCCTTGATCAATAATTAAAAACGAATATCCATCTACTTCAGAATGGTCTGAAACAAACAGATATTCGTTTAGGTGACTAAATTAGATTTTTCCTACTAAGTCGATGCTTGGTTTTAAAGTTGAAGATCCTTCTTTCCATTTAGCTGGACATACTTCACCTGGATTTGTGCGAACATATTGTGCTGCTTTCACTTTATCAATTAAAATGCTTGCATCACGCCCGATTCCTCCAGCACTGATTTCAACTGATTGAACAATTCCATCAGGATCGATGATGAATGTTCCACGATCTGCTAATCCTGTTTCTTCATCTAACACGTCGAATAAACGTGAGATTTTTTGTGATGAATCACCAACCATAACATATTCAATTGTTCCGATTGCTTCTGAGTGATCATGCCACGCTTTGTGTGTGAAGTGTGTATCAGTTGATACTGAGTAAACTTCAACGCCCATTGCTTTTAATGCTGCATATTGATTTTGTAAATCTTCTAATTCTGTTGGGCAAACGAATGTGAAGTCTGCAGGGTAGAAACAAACAATGCTCCATTGTCCTTTAAAGTTCTCTGATGATACTGGGATAAATGTTCCATTTTGGTACGCTTCTGATGCAAATGCACCGATTTCTTTTCCGATTAATGACATGTGTAATGTCCTCCTTGTGTGTTTTTGGTTGTTAAATTAAGAAATCATAAACTGGAATGATTCCTGTTAACCTTATTCTTGCATACTTCCCTTTCTTTTACAATTCAAATGCACCTTTTTTATTTTTTTGTTGAATAGCACAATTTTTTTGTCGTTTAGACCAATAAAAATCGTTAAAATTCACTTTTTTATCATTTTATAACCCTATTATTCGTTTTGATTACTGGGCCACACTATTCACAAACAAAAGCTAGCAGCATTTTCGGGTTGTTCGCTCAGCTTCATGGCTTGATTTACGTACAAAAAAACACGTTATTAAACAAACGTGTTTTTTACTATCTTTTTTTCGTGATTGTTTCATAGACTTGCGTACGTAAACTTTTAATACGAGCAAGTTTTAATAAAATTCCCATTGGCGTTTGGGGATTTGCTGCTAATGCTTTCCCAATTTTCAATTCACTGAAATTATCAAATGATAAATTCGCTAATTGGCCCAACGTTTTCGGTGGTGTTTGGGGATGGCTCGCAATTGCTTGTTGAATACTGTAATCACCACATTCAGCTAATAGCTCGAGTTCGTGCGCTTGTGTATTGGGATGAGTTGCTCGTTCATGAAGCTTTTGTTTAGCAACATACGCAATTTCATGTTGTTGATCATCCAACAACGCTAAAATCAGCGCTAACGGAATTTGTTTATGTGTAATCAAAGCTTTTCGAACTTGAACATTTTGATCATCACCGAAAGTGTCGAAAATTTCTGAAGTCACATATGGGGCAGTCAGTAATAGAACTTTCAATTCTGATGTTAATGTTGCAGTTTTTAACAGGCGTACTTGAGCAGCCGTCGCAATTTCAACAATTGGATCAGCAACTAGGTGCAATAAGATTGCTTCATTACTTGTTTTGTGTCCGCCAACTGCCTGGCGAACACTGCCATCCTCATGTTTTACTAGGATCAATAGTTGCTCTAGTGTTACTTTTGGGTGTTTCGCTAGGAGAAGTGGCGCAATTCCTGGATTGTTGAACGCTTGCTCTCTCACATTCACTGCTTTATCATTCAATAACTGCTCAGCAATGCTGGTTGGCACGTTTTGGTTACTTGCTAACGTTTTTCGGACACTCACAGTTGAGTCACGGACTAAAATTTTCATCATTTCAAGTGGTAACTGTGGCAAGCTCGCCACATGCATTCGGACACGATACGCTTGGGATTGGGCCGCTAAAATCCACGCTTCTTGGCCATCAGCATGATCAAAAACGACTTCAAAACGAGCGAAAAGTTGTTGCTGTGCCTGTTCACGAATCGCTTCGAGCGGATCTGCTGCTAATAACGTTAAAATTGGTTGCGTTGTTGTTGCTGCTTTCACGATTTTCAAGCGTTGAGTTTCGGCTTCGGTAAAGACCGAAGTTTCAACTGCAACTTTTTCAGGCATTTCCAGCTGTTGCGCTTGCTGCCACGTTGTCAACAATTGAAATAATTGCCACACAAGCTTTCCATCTGGCTCAGCTCGATATGGTTGCATACGCTCAAGTTCAAACCGTTGCACCAACGTGCTGAGGTCGTGTTTACTCGCCTTCGCTTGCGTATGTGCTTTTGCTAAAACTTGGAGATCAATAATT
Organism: Culicoidibacterales bacterium; assembly: GCA_051651525.1. GTDB lineage: Bacteria > Bacillota_I > Bacilli_A > Culicoidibacterales > ZOR0006 > ZOR0006. The sequence goes on from JBOFSL010000309.1 coordinate 3,971, forward strand.
TCTGCTGACAATTCATAACCACTCTCATAAAATTCCAGTCGTAAAAAACGCTCAATTTCCAAGCGTGCTTGGCACGTCACAATTGGTTGATTACCAAGAAAGGCAAGTAACCTTGGCGCAATTGTTTGAAAATTCGGTGCTTGACTGACGAGTTGATCAGTAATTCCCGTTTCAATCTGCGTTTTCTTTGGAATCAAACGCTCAGGTTGAATCAATGTTGTCAGTGTTTCAATGATTTGTTCGTTTTCAATTTTCAACACACTTATTTCTAAAATTTTCGCCCCTCGACTCGGAAACGCTCCCGTTGTCTTGAGCTGAAGAACATTATATTTTTTCAATGATTTTATTATTGCACTCACGACCCATATTCCTCTTTGCATGCTATTTCTCAAAAAATTGTATCTTTAGCCAAGTAATCATCAACTATTCAACTGATTTTCTTGGTAATTTTATTTCATTTTGTATCTTGTTAAGTGTACCTTATATCACTACTTCCAAGCAAGTTGATAGCCTTTAATTTAGATTAAATTTCATCATTTTCTACAAAAAAACTCCCATCACTAGAGTTTTCTCTAATCATGGGAACAATTTTTTAGCCGCGTGCTAATTTTATACGGATTTTTCCTGAAATAAATTCAATGAGTAAGACTAAGATAATTAGTCCTGCTAAAATCGCTCCAACATCATGCCAACGGTAGGCATTCATCGCGAAAATTAATGGCGAACCAATCCCTCCAGCACCGACAAGCCCTAAAACCGTTGCATCACGTAAGTTCATATCAAAACGATAGATAATTGTTGACGCAAAATCAGGCATTAATTGCGGTAAAATTCCGTAACGAATTTTTTGGAATGTTGTACATCCACATGCATCTAATGATTCTAAAATGCGAATATCCATATCTTCAATTGCTTCAATATACATTTTCGAAACCATTCCAATTGAAGCTAATGACATTGTCAATAACCCTGCAAATGGTCCAGGGCCAGTCACACGGATGAACATTAAGCCGTAAATAAATACTGGAATTGTTCGGACAACCATGATAAAGAAACGGCCAACAATCGCGACTGGCTTTGGTACAATATTTGAAGCACTTAAAAACGAAATTGGGATTGCTAAGACCGCACCAACGATTGTTCCTAAAAAGGCAATTGCCATTGTTTCTAATAATAAGTAGGGTACACCTTGTGCTGTAAAGTTAAATAGTAAGTCTGTATTCGGTGTGAAAATTCCCGTGATAATATTTTTACTAATTTCGGCACCACCTTCAGTGAATCCCGAGAAGTTTAAGGTGCTCGTTGACCAAGCCATCAAGACCACAAAAATAATGGCGCTGACGATTTGGAAAATCCACATTTTTGGTTGCTTCGCTAATTGCTCTTTAATATGTTTTTGCATCTTATTTCACCCTCCTTACGTTAATTTCTTGCGTAAGTAATGACTCACAGCTTCAATAATGACAACAGCAATAAAGAGCATAATTAAAATCATTCCAACACTACTGTACTCACGCCACGTAATCTTTTCGTTTAAAATCAAACCAAGACCACCGGCACCAACATACCCAAGAATTGCCGCATAACGGACATTTCCTTCAAAACAGAATAAACTATTGGCGATATAACTTGGTAAAATTTGTGGTAAAATCGCCGCAAAAAATGCACGAACTTTTGTAGCACCAAATGATTCCATTGCTTCATATGCACCCATATCAACAGTTTCAATTTGTTCATAAAGAAGTTTTCCAATATACGCAAACGTAAAGACCGCAATCGCTGTTGTTCCCGCAATTGTTCCTAAACCAAACACATATGTCGCCACTAAAGCGATGATTAATGTTGGCACAGTTCGTACTAAACTTAAAAACAATCGTGTCGCAGCGATAACGAATCGATTATGGACAATATTTGATGATGCTAAGACAGCAAATGGTACTGCAGCAATCGCTCCAATTGCTGAACCGAGTAATGACATCTTAATTGTATCGATAAGTGGTCCCCAAATTTTCGGCAAATAATTGACTTCTGGTGGGAACATATCTCTAATAATCACGAAGAATTGATTTCCACGTTCAAATAACACTTGGAAGTTGAATCCCGTAATTTCGACTGAAATCACCGTTGCAATCGCTAAACATGCAATCACAAGCGGTAAACGTGACCGTTTTTCTAAAATTTCACGGCCATCGCTTAAAACAATTTTTTTCGGCGGAAAAATTTTATCATACCAATTCATGAGCTTCCTCCATTGTGCCAATTTCTTGACCACCATAAATTTGATCTAACACATCTTGTGTCACTTCACTACTTGGTCCGTCATAGACGATTTCACCAGCACGGACACCAATCACGCGATCAGCATATTCAAGCGCTAAATCGACATGGTGAATATTGATTAACACTGAAATGTTTAATTCCTGATTGATTCGTTTGAAATCATCCATAACTTGACGAGCAGTAACTGGATCTAACGCCGCAACTGGTTCATCAGCTAACATAATTTTTGGTTGTTGTGCCAATGTACGTGCTAATGCAACACGTTGTTGTTGTCCACCTGATAATTGATCAACGCGAACATACGCTTTATCTAGAATTCCAACTTTATCTAATGCTTCTAACGCAGCAATTTTATGTGCTTCTGGATACATTCCCAAAACAACACGCCAGAACGGAAGGTCAGGAACATTTGAAGTTAACACGTTT
>JBOFSL010000310.1:0-7142 GCA_051651525.1 Culicoidibacterales bacterium
CGTCGACTTATTTTTTGCATCGCTATAATTCTAGTGGCATGTAAATAATACAAGCGATTGGCCATCAATGCGAGTACGAATGCGCCGAACACACTCGTCATCAATAAAATAAATACCCAAAGTGCTGCTAGTGCATACATTTTTCGATAAATGAGCCAAAGTGGCCCTAAGAAAAACGCTGACCAATTCCAACTCACTTTTCCACCACGCAAACAAAATTTTGGAACGTAGTATACTTGATTTTTTTGAACAAAATTCGTATATTCTTGTTTTGTTACTCCTGAAGGCGTTGTTTCTTCAGAATTTTGTGCTGCTGGAGCTGGTTTTTTGGGAATTTCTTGTGTCGTTTCTTGAAAACTTCCATAAGGAGCTCGCGGTTCAACCGTCGCGTAAGGCCGGCCTTTTTCATCAAATTGAGGCTTTTGCATTTACTCGCCTACTTTCTTATTTCGTTGCCATGGCCACTTTCTCCCCCTTGAATTGACCACTTTTTGATTCGGATACTCAAACCAGTGCTGCGGTAATTGATGTACTTGCATCGTACCTTCTTGCAAATAGCGATCAAAATCACTCCGACTTGACGGGTTTATACTAATAATATCATATCCTAGATGATGAAGGAAGCGTAAAACAATTGCATCTTCATAACTAATAAAACCACTCATTTGACTTTGAATCGTAATCACTTTCGGAATTTCGCGTGAGTAGTCAAATTGTTCTAACTGTTTCACAAATGGATCAGGTAAATCAATGAGTGCTCCCAAAATATCCGCCTGTTGCGCTTTTATTGGCTCCATTCCAGTCAACAACGCTGAATCTTCTAGTGTTGCTGTCATCGCTTGTACAATTTTTTTCTGTAAGCTTAAATTCAAGCTTTGGTACCGCCACCACGTTGCTCTCAAAAAGCGTTCACCCAAAAATACGCCGTTTGGAGTATGGAGTTCTTCTAAATAGTATTTGTAATTTGTCGTAATTGATGGCATAAATGGAAATTTCTCTAAAATAATCGTATTTGGTAATTGTTGTAAAAACGCCAAATACTGAAGAAAATCTTCATTCGTTTCCACACCATTAATTTTCGTAAATAACACGGGAATTTCAACTTTTCCTTGTTCAACACCAAAACCTGGGCGCAATGCTGCTTGTTTTGGTAAATACTGAACAATTTCATCAAATGTCGTGGTTAACTGAACACTCTTCGTTTGATAATGTCGAAATTGCCATGGTCGATAAAAACCATTACTATTTTCACCTAATGCTTGTTCGAGTTGCTGAGCTGCTTGTTGGGCTGCCGTTGTTACGACTGGCCGATTTCGCGTTGGAAATGGGGCAACTTCAATGCTTAATGGTAAGAAATGGATTTCACTCCACTCTTGGGCATTCGAAAAGATTTCTTGAAAATAATCACGTTGATTTGGAGAAAAAATTAAAATATCACAGTGTAATAACATAATAGTCGCACACAAACCTGCTTGAGCCGGAGTCATTGGTCCATACCAAACGTATTTTGGCCATTGATAATTCTCATAATCAGCTTCCGTTAAGCTTGGAATATATTTTTGTAAATACAAAATTGTTTCAATGACTTGCTGACTTGATAATTGGATTTGTAACAATTGTTCAAAAACTTGACAATATGCTTTGAAATACTGTTCATGACCTACCGTCGACTGTGGTAACGGTAAAATTTTTTTCCCTAGCAAGTGCATCACTAATTGTTCAACTGTTGTTGCACTTTGGAAGAGTGACTGTATGACTTGGATTGTCGCCGGAGTCGTTGCCTGATTTTGAATATTAAACTGGTGCAAGACATACCAACCTGGCTGTTGACTATATTCATACAGAAGATTAAAATACCGTGCTTCATCTTCAAAACTTCCTAAAATTCTGCCACTAAAATTTTTGAGGTTTGGACTTGCTAAAATCGTTTGTCGTGATTGCATTGGTAAAGCAAAGAGTTCTTCAAATCGCTTTACATCAATCAACCAATCAGAAATTTTCATACTTATTTTCCTCCTTCTACTTTCAATTCATAACGGGCAACGGCACGAACTGGGCTTCCATCACTCGCAACTGGCAGTGGATACGCACTCACTTCACACCATGTTGGTAACATCGCTAAATTCGTTAAATTTTCAATTAATAAAATATCAACTTCCAATAAACAGTGATGATTTGGGAGTAAATGACTCTCAATCTGATCAAATGAGGGCGCATCAATGCCAATCATTTTCAGCTTTTGTGTCGCCAGCCAGCGGACAACTTTAATCGGCAATGTTGGAAAATCTTGAAAATATTGCTCACTCCCAAACAAATTCGACCAGTGCGTCACAAATAACACAATCTCGGCTCGTTCAATTGCGAACTGATGTTGTTTGATCCACTCATTTTCACGTCCGCTTGAAGGCATTGCTACAACATATGTTTGACCAATAAATTGTTCAAGTGGATAATCCTGTGTCGTTTTGCCATTTTCCAACAGATGTTTTGGTGTATCAATGTGAGTTCCTAAATGTGAATGTAACTCATATTTGGTTAACTGGTAACCATCTTGTTGTACCGTTGCTTCCTGTTTTTGCGAAAAGCTTGGATCACCAGGAAAAATACTCAATAGCTGATCCCAAGCATGCGTTAAATCAATATATTTCATTGTCATTCCGCCTTCATTGTTCCAATCTTTTTTTAAGTATACCGATTTTTTCGCTCTGATACTATCCTCTTTTGTTTTCGTGCCTTGCTTTTTATGTGAATGTATGTAATTATAACACGTACAACATATTTTTTTGGAGGTGATTGTATGAGTTGTCTTGGTAATGTGCTTTGGTGGTTTCTTGGTGGGTTTGGGAATGCCTGTATTTGGTTTTGTTTTGGTCTACTTTGGAGCGTGACAATTATTGGTTTACCAATTGGTCGCCAATGTTTCAAAATGGCTGGTTTACAACTTGCTCCTTTTGGCAAAGAAGTCGTCACCGTTCGTGATTCAAAAACGCATTTTTTACTCAATGTCCTTTGGTTACTATTTGGAGGTCTTGAACTTGCCTTTTTAAATTTAGTAAGTGCTGTGTTGCTCACAATTTCAATTGTTGGGATTCCCTTCGCTTTTCAAGCTTTAAAATTAGCAAAACTTTCTCTCATGCCTTTTGGCAAAGAAGTTATTTAAAAAGCACAAATTGGTGGACCCAATTTGTGCTTTTGTAATTAGATTAATAAAAACGTACATACTAATTTGTTTGGCCAAATACTGCCTTGACTGCAGTTACAACTGCAATACATGCGCAAACTATAAAATTAATTTTAAGCATTTGTTTCTAATTCTATAATCAGTTCTTCTGCTAAATTTCGTGAAAGGTTACTTATATGTGCAAGCATTACGACTTGAGCAAGTTTTGCTTCATAGTCGCCTGCTAGTTTTTTGGTTACTTGCTGAATTTGACTCTGCTCAGCTAAGTATGTTAAAAAGCTTTCATGTTGTTGTGCAGTCAACTTGATGACATCTTCGTAAAAAGTATAAAACGCTTCAACTTCTGCTTCGTCATCACCTAAACTCACATTTAATGGTTGGAGTAATTGTTTAATTTCCGTTAATGATAACGTTCCTTTTAACTGAAAAATAAAATTCATGATCATAATTTGTTTTTTATTGTATTTTTTATTTTTTGTCCGCGGGAACAACTTCCCTTTTGCATAATTATTAATCATCGTTTTCGTCATTACTTTATCATCAGGATGTTGTTCGTAGCATGTCGTAAATAATTGAATTACTTGATCGATGTATAAATCAAGTTCAGGTATATCTTGGCTCGTTAATTGCTCTAAATTTGGCATTTTTTGTAAATATTCGTTCATTATTCTACTCCTTTTGTCCTTAATCCAGGCTCACTTCTCTTTCATTATACGTAAAAAAAACAGACTTGACAATATCAATGTTAAGTTTTACACTATTCATATCACAACAAGTAGTTTTAAAAACTATATTAAGGAGTTGAACCGTATGACAAAACTTTTACGCGAACCTATTAACAGCCTCACTCACCTTGGTGGTGCTGCTTTCGGATTACTTGCTTTAATTTTAATGCTAACTAAACAACTCGACACTGGTTCATTTGGGATTGCAACTATAGCTGTTACAATTTTCGGAATAAGCCTGATTTTACTGTATGGAACTTCTGGTATTTATCATGCAGTTTTCGCTGATGATACGATGCTTTACCGCTGGCGGCGATTAGATCATTCCATGATTTTCGTGCTCATTGCTGGTTCATATGCACCATTTTGCCTCATTACTTTGAACAACCCTGCTGGTTGGGGATTATTTGCAGCTGTCACAAGCTTGGCAGTGATTGGTATTGTTTTCAAACTTGTTTGGTTTAATTGCCCACGTTGGCTCTCAACCGCGATTTATATTATTATGGGTTGGTCAGCAATTTTCTTAGTTTCACCCCTGATCGCAGCAATGCAAACAGCTGCACTGATGCTGTTACTTGTTGGTGGAATTTTTTACACTATTGGTGGAATTATTTATGCAGTTAAACCTAAATTTTTGGAAATGACAGGCTTAGGATTCCACGAAATTTTTCATATTTTCACGTTATTAGGGAGCATTAGCCACTTTCTATGTGTGTACTTCTTTGTTATCAGTTAGTTCCTTTTATCAAATGGTACACGTTCACTCGTGGATCATTTGGTTTTTTTTCAAAAAATACTTGTTTTATTGTAGAAACAAGTATATAATGTATGCGATTTCAATAGAAAAGGGTTGGAGCACATCCAGCTTTTACTACTGACTTACCTCGATCTTGTTCACGTGCGCTCTATACTGCCACTTCAAAAGATCAATGTTTTTACATTCGGGGTCGGATTCAATGTGAATCACCGCTTGCAACGCAAACTTTTATCATTGAACAAATTACACCAGTATAATTAAAAAATCTGCTAAGAATCAATTAACTACTGATTCTTAGCAGATTTTCTCTTTCACCCCTTGCTTTTATGCTCGCTTTCTCAACTCACTTTTGGTATAATTGATGCATTCTTATTTTTAAGGGGTTAACTTGCTATGTCACAATTACTTATTATTGTCCTCTTTTTATCACTTGCATTAGCAATGGATGCTTTTGCCGTTTCAATTTCCTTAGGTATGGGTGGAACTGCCTACCATCGTCGTGATCGCTACGCAATTGCCATTACTTTTGGGCTGTTCCAAGCAGTTATGTTTGGACTTGGCTTTCTAGCAGTTGATTTTTTCTCACAAGAATTTACCGCTTTCAATCAATTTATCGCCGTAATTCTTTTGAGTATTTTAGGAATTAAAATGATCCGTGACGGCTTCGAAGAACAAACAAATAATTGTGCTCACGAATCGTGCGAATACGCATCGTGCGAGGAAGATATTTGCTTACGAACAGGGAAAAAACGTCAACTTTCTTTAAAAATGCTCCTCGTATTTGGAATTGCGACAAGTATTGACGCTTTTGCTGCCGGCCTCTCATTTGGGTTAATTTATTCACAGCATGCAGTTGGATTCTTCGCCATGATTTCGATTGGGATAATCACCTTTATTTTAGCGCTCGCTGGTGCTTTCTTCGGAAAAAAACTTGAAGCATTGATTGGTAATCGTGCTAACATCATCGGGGGCATCATCCTGATTATCTTAGGACTCCAATCTTTATTTTAAGAACATCACATATTCATAAACTCCAAAAAAAACCGTTATTTCTTTTGAATAACGGTTTTTTTAATGATAAAATTCAAAAAAATACTTGTTTTTAGTTTCGTTTTCAAATATAATTTACCCACTTAAATCATATTAAGGGGGTGATCGTCACAACTCGCTCTTTTTAAAGAGTCTAATATATCTATATCCATTTCATTTCACACAAAAAGGGAACTGCTTATGATTTATTTCAATGAAGATTCAAGCCATATTATTGGTGAGTTGTACACTTTTGATGCCGTACTTGTAAATGAGATTCTTGCATATTACCTTATTTAAAAAACACAACGTGCTTTTCTTTATGAACATTCACAAGTTGCCTGCGACTATATCAAATGTCAAATTTCAGAAGATGATTTCAATTCACTACCAAAAGATAAACTTACGCAATTAAAGTTTTTAGCTTGCGGAAACCTCACACCATTAACAATTGGGACAACTTCCGAGCTTATTCTCGATGTTCGCCACCTTGGAATTATTTGCTAATTGGTATCGTTTGGGACACACTTTGTAATTGTTGTGAATACATCGTTACTAAAGTCAACAGCTTACTTCCCGCCAATGTACTGATGACTGAAGTATCCGGTACTTCGTATGGGAAACACGTTCGTGTGAGTGTCACTGCTTGATACTGTTGGACATAATCATGATGAATTCGCAAAGCGTAGAGCAATTCTTGCCTTGCAGGTAACGGAATTTCTTGTTGGCTCACCCGTAATTCTTGCTCTATTTGTTTCAGCGTCTGATTTAACACGATAAAAATTCGTTCAGGTTCATCTACTGATTGGAGTGTGACATCGCTTAAGACAACACTCTGTGGTAAGACGAGTGCTTGTTTTTCTTCTAACGATCGCCAAATTAATTCGTGAATCCGTTGCGAAAGTTGTAAAAACTGATGATAAATTTTCGCTTTCGCTTTTTCTGAACTATGCCGTTGTGCAAAAAGCCAAGCAACGAATAAGGCAATACTAATACTCATTACTTTCAAAATAATTCGTTCTACACTCGCTTCATTTACAGTCTCGGACTGAAAAATAATGTACGCCGCAATGGCTAATGGTAAAGTCGGAACTTTCACTTTCAACCAAATTGGTAATGTTAAAACGAGAATTAAAATGAGAAAGACTGCTGCATAACTATTTGTGATAAGCAACGCTAAGACAATTCCTAGACTAATCCCTATAACTTGAGCTAACAATTGGCCGCGGGCATGAGTTTTTGCCATTTGTTGTGTTGGTGAAAGTAACAAGATGATAAAATTGACAATTAATACGCTGCTTGTTATCGGATAATCGATTAACCAAAAGAAGCCTATCGTAGCAAGTAGACCGGTTATCACCTGAAAAATTTGTTGTTTCTCAATTTTTTGCATGGCACAACTCCTCTTGCCACAGCACCACAGCCGCTTCTAACTCAGTTAAATAATTTG
>JBOFSL010000311.1:0-3158 GCA_051651525.1 Culicoidibacterales bacterium
CAGCGAAAATTGGTTACGCGCCAACGTTCTATGTTGCTGATATTGCCGATGGGACACGTAAAATTACGACGGAAGCGAATGTTTATACAAAATAAAGATAGAATGAGGACGACAAAACATGGATGCACATCTTAGCCGCTTAATCGCGTTTGCCCAACAAAAAAACTTAATTGAACCAGAAGATACAATTTATGCGATGAATCAACTCCTTGGTTTATTGCAACTTAATGATTTTCATGCTGTTGAAACATCAGCCACAACAGCTGAAAATCCGGCGCACTTACTAGCACCAATTATGGCGTATGCTGTCCAAGCCGGATTAGTTGAAGATACGATTACCGAACGTGATTTATTTGACACGAAACTGATGAATGCCTTAATGCCAAGACCAAGTCAAGTGATTCGTGAGTTTAACAGCCATTACGCGCAACATCCGCAACAAGCGACAACGTACTATTACAATTTAAGTAAAGCATCAAACTATATTCGCACCAATCGTACGGATAAAAATGTGATTTGGCAAACAAACACACCATGTGGTGTGCTCGATATGACAATTAACTTGTCAAAACCTGAAAAAGATCCGCGTGATATTGCGAAAGAAAAGCACTTGAAAGCGACAAACTATCCAAAATGTTTATTGTGTATTGAAAATGAAGGGTCATTTGGGAATATTAAACAACCAGCCCGTAACAACCACCGCATCATTCCATTAACGTTAGTGAATGAAAACTGGTTTTTGCAATACTCACCATATGTGTATTACAATGAACACTGCATTATTTTGAAAGCGACACATGAACCGATGAAGTTACAACGGGCAACGTTTGAGCGTCTATTAGCGTTTGTTGAACAATTCCCACACTATTTTATTGGCTCAAATGCCGATTTACCAATCGTTGGTGGTTCGATTTTATCGCATGATCACTTCCAAGGTGGTCGCCATACTTTCGCGATGGAGCAAGCCCCAATGGTACAAGTTGAAACATTGGCAATGAATCCAAATGTGAGCATTGGTCAAGTGAATTGGCCGATGAGTGTCGTGCGCTTACAAAGTACTGATCGTGAAGCCCTCATTGCGGCGGCAGACCATGTGTTCACAACGTGGCAAACGTATAGCGATGCAACAGTTGAGATCCATGCCTTTAGTGAAACAACACCGCACAATACAGTGACCCCAATTGCGCGCATGCGTGAAGGGAAATATGAAATTGATCTAGTGTTACGCAATAACCGTACTGATGCCAATCATCCGTTGGGAATTTTCCACCCACACGCGGATGTGCACCATATTAAGAAAGAAAATATTGGCCTAATTGAAGTAATGGGCTTAGCCGTGTTACCAGCGCGCCTAGAAACAGAACTGAAACAGCTTGAGCATGCTTTCGAAATTGGTGCCCTTGATCTTGTCGTTCATCCTGAATTAGCACAACATGAAGTGTGGTTTAACCAATTACTAGCGAAATATCCAAGTTTGGCTGCAAATGAAATTGCTGAAATGTTGCAATTAGAAGTCGGTTTGAAATTCTACCGCGTTTTACAAGATGCTGGGGTCTTCAAACAAGACGAAAATGGTCAACAAGCTTTTGCGAAATTTATCGCACACGTCCAAAAATAACGATGAAAAAGGAGTAGCCTGCTGCAAAGGGTGCTCCTTTTTTTGTGTAATTATTCGAATAAGAAAAACCAACCAATTTGCAACGGGTGCAAGTTGATTGGTTTAGCAAGTTGAGGAAATGTTCGCTTTATGATTGGAGGTTTTGACAACTATCACGAATAATGAGTTCAGTTGGTAAAATCACTTGAACTGGTAAACTATCGGTATCACTGAGGAAGCGTTCACCTAACATTTTCACCCCATATTGCCCCAATTCATGAGTATGCAGATGAACAGTTGATAAGGCTGGTTGTGAAAATTCAGAAGTTGCCAAATTGTTAAATCCGAAAATCGAAACTTTTTCAGGCACACGAATCTGATGTTCATGTAACGCTTTTAAAGCACCAATTGCCATTGAATCACTGGCGATAAAGAATGCCGAAGGTAAATTCCCATTTGCAATCGCTAATTTCATCAACCGGTAGCCATCACTTACATGAAACGTCCCCAAGTACATGTGTTCTGGATTAAAGTTTTGCCGAAGTTGCATATATTCGCGGAAGGTTTTTTCACGAATATCATGAATGGCTACGCGATTGTTTGTATCGCCGACATAATCTTGCCCACCGATAAAACCAATCTGCTCGTGCCCTAGTGTCACTAAGAAGTCAAGGATTTGAGTCGTTGCCCCAACTAAATCAGCAACAACACTCGTAAAGCGTTGGGGATTCGGATTCGAATCGACAAAAATGAGATGTGGCGCTAACGTCGCCAAATATTCAACTTGCTCGGGTGAAAACTTTCCTAACGCAATCACACCATCGATGGAAGCAGCCTCTACTAGTGGCAGTTCGCCATCATTGAGATGCACAACTTGCACGCAGTCGAACTGTTGGCGGCGTGATTCTGCCTCAATCCCAAGTCGAATTGATAAGTAGTACGGATCTTCAAGTTCTTGCAAGTTATTGTACCAAGTTACGAGTAAAATTTTACGTAGCGACTGGATTTTTTTACCAACAACATTGAATTTAGGTTTCTTTGTTTTTTTATAATTAAGTTCATCAGCAAGATGTAAAATATTTTGACGTGTTTGCGTTGAAACCGACAGCGTTGAATCATAATTTAACACACGCGAAACCGTGCTGACTGAAACGTGTGCTTGTTCAGCAATATCTTTTAAAGTAGCCATATTTGTTCTCCTTTTAGTGTTTTCTTTCATTCTAGCACTAAAACTTACATGAGGTAAAGGGCTTTCTCGTGTTTTTACCTCAGTTAGTAAAAAATATCATTTTCTGTAAAAAAGTTTACTAAATAACTAGTAAAAAAAGGGGAAATTCGGTATACTAGTTGTGAAAACGATTTCTTTAAGGGAATTTCGTGATGAAGGAGCGAAAAAAATGGGAACAACAATTCAATTTGAACAAGCAAGTAAACAATTTCATATCCAAGGGGAAACATTTAGTTATATTATCCAAGTTTTGGCCAATGGTCAATTAGGTCATCTCTACTACGGAGCGAAACTGCGCCACCAAGCCGATTTCAGCCATCAATTCTTTACTGG
>JBOFSL010000312.1:0-4160 GCA_051651525.1 Culicoidibacterales bacterium
AGTAGTCGTCATTTTATACTCATAAAATGGTCGTTGATGATCAATCGTTTGTTCGACAAGAAATTGTAACGGTTTTGTTCCGTTATCTTGTGTCACTTGTGCTTGCAAAACTAGGTTTGGTGCTTGCTCTTGAAATGGAGCAAACGGAAGTCGCTGATTCGTTTTTTGAACAACTGTGATTCCTACGCCCGCGACTGTGAAGAAGAGTAATAGCCCAAAACTCAACGTAAGCCAACGGTGTCTTTTTTTCATCATTTCATCCTTATTTCGTAAAAAATTTGTGCTCGTCAGAGTTGTTTTTACTTTTTACTTGCATGTGTGATTTTCCACAGAGCACTCAAGGTTTTCAGATTATTCTAAAAAGCAATCATACGGTTTCAAATAGCAGCTAGTTTATATTTTCGGTAAAGAGTAAATTCACTTCTTTCGACGCTTCTATCATACCAAATTTTTTGAAAATTCCCTAGTATTTCCCTAAAAAAAGCAGAAAAAAAGCAGTTGTATCCCTACTGAATTTCAACTGCTTTCACTTGATACGGTTTTGCTAAGTCGGCTAACTTACGAAAACGATGGTTTAATCCTGATTTTGATACTGGATATCCATTCGTTGCCAACAATTCTGCTAAGTCTCCCAGCGTTAAATCTGGATTTTCAATTCGATAATCCCCAGCAATTTGTAACTTTTCACTTACTCGGTCACGACCGATGTGTTCATATACAAGCTTAATGTTATGAATTTGCTCTTCCGCTGCATTTAAAGATTTTTGCACGTTCGCTAATTCACAATTCATCACGCGATTTACTGAATTTCGCATATCTCGTGTAATTCGAATATCTTCAAATTCAAATAGCGACGTTGTTGCTCCAATCAGACCAATAAAATCGGCAATTTTTTCAGCTTCTTTAATATACATGATGAAGCCTTTTTTACGCGCTGTCACTTTGGCATTTAAATTAAAGTGATTACTTAATTCAGCCAGTTGCACCGCATGCTCGTCATTCGCAACATACACTTCAAGATGATAGTTTGATCGTTTTGGATCATTAACTGAGCCACTTGCTAAATATGCGCCACGTAAATATGCACCTTTACAGCAATCATTCGCCACTAAACTTGGGCTTAACGTAACACCAAAGCCTTCATCCGTTAATAATTGTAAATCATTTAAAATTTCGCGCTCCCGATCAGGTACACGAAGAATATAGACATTATTTTTTTGAAGTTTCATTTTTTTTCGAACTAAAATTTCAATATCTCGCGAATATAGTCCTTTGATTAAACTATAAATTCGTCGTGATGTCGAAGCATTTTCTGTTTGTAATTCAAATCCAAATCCACGATTTGTTAATGAAAGTGTTCCATTAATTCGAATAAGCGCTGCTAGTTCCGCTTTCATACAACAAGTTTTAGTTTCTAGTCTCGCTAATTCTCGTTTAATTTGCGATGCAAAAGTTGCCATAGACGAACCACCCTTTCAAGAAAAAAAACCGACAAAAGCGGTCTTTTTTATACTTTATTTGTTATTATACCAATTTAACGTTTAAAAGAAAATTATTTTTTAGAGATATTCTAATGCTCGCGAATAAACGACAGCGGCAACTTTGATTGCGTCATGGCGTACACCTTTTTTCAAGTCCCAATCAGCAATTCTAGATGCAATAATTTCAATTCCCATTGCTTCAATTTCTGCTCGATCTAAAATAACTGGTTGAGCTGATTCTTGTGCATAGCGTTTCAAATATTTTTTCGTAATTTCTTCATCATTCGCAATCACTGCATCAAGAAACTTGGATCCTAAATGTTCATTTAATTTTTGAATATGATCACTAACGGTATAGAAATCTGTTTCACCATGTTCAGTCATAATATTACAAATATAAACTTTTTGTGCCAGTGAATTCAAAATCGCTTGTTGGATTTCTGGAAATAAAATATTTGGAATTACACTTGTAAATAAGCTACCCGGTCCAAACACAATAATATCGGCATCCAAAATTGCTTCGATACATTCTGGAACGGCTGGTTGTTGCTCGTTAAAAAAGACACGTTTAATTGGACTTTTGTGTTTCGCTAATTGCGATTCACCTTCGATAATCTCCCCATTTTCTAACTCTGCATGCAATACCATTGCTTTTGCTGCTGAAGGGTATACTCGTCCACTGACATTCAAAACACGTGCCATTTTCTCAACTGCATCAACAAAATTTCCATCAGAAATTGAATAGAGCGCAGCTAATAATAAATTCCCGACCGGGTGCCCAGATAAATAACTATCAGTATTTTGAAAACGAAACTGCATTAATTCTGCTAATACAGGTTCAACATCACTTAAAGCAACTAAAACGTTACGGATATCTCCTGGTGGTGGCACTTGCAAATCACTTCGCAAAATCCCCGAGCTACCACCATCATCAGCAACTGTGACAATTGCTGTAATATCGACAGGAAAATGCTTTAATCCACTTAACAGCGTTGATAATCCTGTTCCGCCACCAATTGTGACAATTTTTGGGTATTCCACACAACCCCTCCTTTTTATTAATCAGTTTTGTGATTTATCACCATATGTTGGTTCCGACTCATATCACGATGAATACTATATGTTTTATATTGTTCGGCAAAGGTTGTCATTAATTTTTCAGCGATTGCAACTGAACGGTGTTGCCCACCAGTACAACCAACTGCAATTGTAATTTGCGAACGGCCTTCTTCACGGTATTTAGGAATTAAATATGCTAAATAGTTTTGTGTATGTTCATAAAAGACCGTTGATTCTGCTTTATTGAAAATGTAATCACTGACATCTTGATCAATTCCCGTTTTTACTCGTAATTCTGGATCATAAAATGGGTTTGGTAAGAAACGAACATCGACAACAAAATCAGCATCCATAGGTATCCCATGTTTGAATCCAAACGACATGAAATTCACACTAAACCGTTCAACATCACTTTCTTTTTCGAAAAGATCTAAAAACTTTTTGCGTAATTGTTTACTTGATAACATTGAAGTATCAATTTTCAAATCCGCTAATTGTTGTAATGTTGCAATCATTTCACGTTCACGTTGAATCGTTTTTGTCAGCGATACGTTTGGACGTGATAATGGATGACGACGACGACTTTCTTTATAGCGTCCTAGTAAAACTTCTTGACTTGCATCCAAGAAAATAATTTGAGTTTTGATTCGTTGGCGTTGTTTTAATTCAGTAATTGCTACCAACATTTCTTTCACACTGTTATATTTAAAATCCATCATCAACACAACATTTTGTTCTTCAGGACTATTTTCTAAAATATCCGCAAATTTCAAAATAAATGTCGGTGGTAAATTATCAATAACAAAATAACCTAAATCTTCAAAAGCTTGTTCAGCCGTTGTTTTCCCTGCTCCCGACATTCCGGTCACTAAGTAAATATTAACACTCA
The DNA here is from genome assembly GCA_051651525.1 of Culicoidibacterales bacterium. Lineage (GTDB taxonomy): Bacteria > Bacillota_I > Bacilli_A > Culicoidibacterales > ZOR0006 > ZOR0006. Next base: position 3,430 of record JBOFSL010000312.1, read on the forward strand.
TGATTGAACACCTCCGTAAATGCACCACTTTCGTCCGCAATTGTCAAATCCGCTGCTAACAATTGATACTCCGGTGTGTAGTCAAAAGTTGCCATAATTAACTGTTCATGTTTCAACAACTCTTTCAGTAACAAACGATCACCTTCCGCCATTGGTAAAGTAAGTGCTTCACTTAACGGTTTCCAATACAGTTCACCTTCATGATTCCGTTCATTGGCTTGCCCACTTGCTGACGTTGCCATAAATGTGTACATGAGCCACTCAACTTTTGTATCGATTGCCCCATTATGCACTCGCATTGTTGAAATTGCTCGCAACTTAGGATTGTGTACACACAAATTGGTTTCTTCATAAAATTCACGAACTGCCGTTTCTAAGACAGATTCCCCAAATTCACTTTTTCCACCTGGGGCAACAAACCAACCACGTCGTGGTTTTTGCAACAAGAACACTTGATCATTTTCGACTAAAAATATATGTCCAACTCGAATCATTTTTTTACACTTCCCCTCAAAAAAACTCATTTATATTATACCATAAAACGCGATTTTTGCGTGTGATTTCGTGTGAATCTTACACTAAAGGGTACTTCTAAAAACTAGCTCATCGTCACCGAGAATCAAGCTTTCTTGAATTTTTGGTGATTTTTTATCGTTTTTATCAGAATATACCCATCATCTTTACTGTTTTTGTTCTCATTAACCCTTTCAGGGCACATGAAAACTATTTTA
>JBOFSL010000313.1:0-4250 GCA_051651525.1 Culicoidibacterales bacterium
AAAAAGGCTGTTCGGCCTCCTTGAACAAGCCACTGATCCCCACTTTTTTTTGTTCCAGCATGAAAAACATGAATATTTGCTAAGCTTTCAATTTTGGCTAACCCTTGAATTGATTGATTCATCGTTGTCACTTGACCCGGATACCCGATTCCTGCTAAACAAATCCCTAAACTATGCTGATTAGACCAATTAATTTCTGGAATTTTATTAGCTAATAAGTCTTCAATAATTATAATTAAATCACTTTCTAAGCGTGGCAAAATGATTTCTGTTTCTGGATCGCCAAAACGAGCATTAAACTCAATTGTTTTGATACCACTCTCAGTTAACATACAACCTCCGTAGAGGAATCCTGTAAATGGTGTCCCTTCACTCACAAGGGCATTGGCCATTCTTTGCACAATTTTTTCAAGTGCTTGCTGTTGATGGTGAGCACTTATTTGTGGGACATCACTGTATGCACCCATTCCACCAGTATTTGGTCCTAAGTCACCATCATATGCTCGCTTGTGATCTTGAGAAAGTACCATTGGATAAACCGCATTCCCATGAACAAACGCCATAAATGAAAACTCTTCACCAACAAGACACTCTTCAATCACAACTCGTGTCCCTGCATCGCCAAATGAATCATCAACTAACATTGATTGCAAAGCCTCTCTCGCTTGCTCTAACGTTTCCGCAACGACAACACCCTTTCCAGCTGCAAGCCCATCAGCTTTCACAACAATTGGTGCGCCTTGTACTTGAACATAGTCCCACGCTGCTTCATATTCAGTAAAAACTGCATATGAAGCGGTTGGAATTTCGTACTTCGCCATTAAATCTTTAGCGTATTGTTTGCTTGCTTCAATTTGTGCTGCTGCTTGTGTTGGTCCGAAAATTTTCAAACCAGCTATTTGAAACGCATCAACTACACCTGCACTTAAACTGCTTTCTGGTCCAACGATTGTTAAATCAATCTGTTGTTCTTGTGCAAACGCAACTAATTGTGTTATTGCCGTTTCTTCAATTGCAATACACGTTGCCAATTGGGCAATCCCATCATTTCCAGGAGCCGCAAAAATTTGCGTTACTCGTGGTGATTGGGCAATTTTCCAAACTAAGGCATGTTCACGACCACCGCGGCCAATCACGAATACTTTCATGTTCTCTCCTCTTCTTTTCAAAAACTAGTGTTTAAAATGACGTTCGCCAGTGAAAATCATCGCAATTCCAAAGTGATCAGCAGCTGCAATTGAATCAGCATCTTTGATTGATCCACCTGGTTGAATAATCGCTTTAATTCCCGCTGCTGCTGCTGCTTCGATTGTATCCGGCATTGGGAAGAAGGCATCTGAAGCGAGTACACTTCCTATTGCTTTTTCACCAGCTTGTTCAATCGCAATTTTCGCTGCACCTACGCGGTTCATTTGCCCAGCACCAACTCCAACTGTTTGAGCTTCGTTAGCTAAGACAATCGCATTTGATTTTACATGTTTGACAATTTTCCACGCAAATTGTAATTGCGCTATTTCCTCAATCGTAGGTTGACGTTTCGTCACAACTTCATACTCTTTTGTTAATGTTGTATTCGCATCTTGCACTAAGAACCCACCAATTACTGGCGTAATTTGTTGACTCGCTTGACGCTTTCTTGACATATCAGTTGTTAGTAAGCGTAAATTTGCTTTTTGAGTTAAAATTACAACGGCTTCTGGGCTGAAGCTTGGAGCAATAATTACTTCTAAGAAAATTTTGTGCATCTGTGTTGCCACTTCTGCGGTAACTTCTTGGTTCGTCGCAATAATTCCTCCGAAAATTGATGTTGGATCAGCTAAGTATGCACGTTCCCATGCTAGCTCAATTGTTTCACCAATCCCAACTCCACACGGATTCATATGTTTAACGGCAGCAACAACTGGCTCATTGAATTCGCTGACAATTTCTAATGCCGCATTGGTATCTTGGATATTATTGTATGAAAGTTCTTTTCCATGTAATTGGGTTGCATTTGCTAATGAAAATGGCACATCTCCTGCCGTTTGATAGAAACTTGCTTGTTGGTGTGGATTTTCACCATAGCGTAACGTTTGTTTTTTCGTCGCTGTTACTGTAAGTGTTGTTTGCGCTACATTTGCTTGCTCATGTAAATATGTCGCAATCATCGTATCGTACATTGCCGTTTGGCTATATACTTTTGCTGCTAACCGTTGGCGTGTTGCAAAATCAACTTCATTTCCCGATACAAGTGTTTGACCAACTGATTGATAATCACTAGGGTCACAAACAACAATAACACGCTCGTGATTTTTGGCTGCACTGCGTAACATTGATGGTCCACCGATATCAATTTGTTCGATACACGCTTCATACTTAGCATCAGGATTCGCAATCGTTTGCGCAAATGGATATAAATTCACACATACTAAATCAATTGGCGTAATCCCATGTTCAGTTATTTGTGCACGATGAGCTTCATTATCTAAAATTGCTAATAATCCACCGTGAACATTTGGATGCAACGTTTTAACTCGTCCATCTAAAATTTCTGGAAACCCAGTTACTTCACTTATCGTCATCACTGGTAAGTATGCTGCTTGTAAAGCTGCATACGTTCCACCTGTTGAAATTAATTCATACCCACTTTCAACTAACATCGTCGCAAATTCGACTAATCCTGTTTTATCTGAAACACTTAATAATGCTCGTTTCATTATTTTTTCCCCAACTTTCGAAAAATTTTCTGTAATGTTTCTGGATAGAGCTGATGCTCGATTCGGTGAATATACGTTTCAACTTCTTCACGTTTCCATAACGGATGAATCATGAGTCCTTCTTGGGCAATGATTTCACCTGTATCCATACCTTCATCAACATAATGGACAGTTACGCCTGTTATCGTTGCTTGAGCTTCCATCGCTTGACCAATTGCATCTTTGCCTTTGTAATACGGGAGTAATGAAGGATGAATATTGACAATTTTTCGCGGATACGCTTGAAGTAACGTTGGTCCAATTAAACGCATATAACCTGCAAGTACGATAAATTCAGCACGTTGTTGACGCAAAAATTCTAATACATCTGCTTCATATTCAGATTTAGTTTCATATGTACTTGGCACTGCGGCAAATACATTCCGTCCATGTTTACTCGCTGTTTCAACAATTTTCGCTTGCGGGCGATCACTGACAATCCCTACGACTTCGGCATCAAGCCGTTGAGCTTCAATTGCCGTGGCAATCGCTTCGTAGTTACTTCCTGTTCCCGAGGCGAACACGGCGATTCGAACTTTTCTCATCGTTTAATCACCACCTCAGATGTTGGTGTTACTTCACCAATCACAAAGGCTGCTTGCTCTTGTTGTGCTAAAATCGCTAATGTTTGTTCAACATCTGTCGAATCAATAATTAGCATAAATCCAATCCCCATATTATAGACATGATACATTTCATCTAAATCAATAGATCCTAATTGCTGTAAGTACTCAAAAATTGCTGGTTTTGGCCAATTATTGTGATCAAATGTTGCACCAAAGCCATTTAACGTCCGTGGGACATTCTCATAGAATCCACCACCAGTAATATGTGCTGCTCCATGTACATTAACAGCTTCCATCACCGCTAATACTGGCTTCACGTAAATTGCCGTTGGCTCTAACACCGCTTCAAGTGGTGTTTTTTCAAGTTGTGGATCAACTGTTGTAACATCAACTGCTACATCAGTAAATAATTTGTGAACGAGTGAGTAACCGTTACTATGGACCCCACTTGAAGCTAAACCAATAATTGTTTGGCCTGGTTTGACACTTTTCCCAGTAATTAATTTTGCTTTTTCTACTGCTCCAACGACAAAACCAGCTAAATCATAGTGACCTTCACTATACATATTTGGCATTTCTGCTGTTTCACCACCAATTAAGGCACAATCAGCTTTCACGCAGCCATCAGCAATTCCGGATACGATTTGCTCAATCTGTTCCGGACGATTGTGATCACAAGCAATATAATCAAGGAAGAACAATGGTTTCGCTCCTTGGGCGATGATGTCATTGACACACATTGCAACTAAATCTTGACCAATTGTTGTATGTTGATCATGATGAATGGCGAATAAGAGTTTTGTTCCCACACCATCAGTCCCTGAAACTAAGACTGGCTGTTTGTAGCCATATTCTGACAAATCAAACATTCCACCAAAGGCACCAAATAAATCTTGGCAACCCTTCGTTTTTGTTCGTTCAACATGTTTTTTAATACGTGCTACGGCTT
>JBOFSL010000314.1:0-3770 GCA_051651525.1 Culicoidibacterales bacterium
CCGACAAAAAAAGTGATGATTCGTTCACAAGAATGAAGAAAACATCGCTTTTTATTGTATATTCAATTTTATATATCTCAAGAGCTGACTTTTTCAGCAGCCTCATTCAAGTAGAAGGTGCATTTGGGGTCATGAAACATGATTATCGCTTCAAAAGATTTTTAACACGTGGAAAAGTCGAAGTCGGGATTGAAATGTTGTTACTTTGTTTTGGTTATAATGTGAAAAAGCTGCACAATAAAATCAAACAAAAACGACTTGGACACCAGTTACACAGTCAGAACATTGCGTAATCAGCAAAAATAGACTATTTTTTTAAGGAATGCAAGCTCCTTCTTTTTGTCGTACATCGGCATTTTAAAACGAGCAACTTTCAAAATCAAACAAAAAAAAAGAGCTGTATCACTCTTTGACTACTATTTGAAATAGTCATTGTGATACAGTCCCTTTTTATGTGTTAACAAGAACACTGAGCTTATTTTTTTGTTGGTAAGACGCAAAGGTTCAAGGGAACTTCGTGGTTTTTGGCATAGGCATCGGCCCATGTGCAAAATTGATGTAATAACGGGATGAGGGCTTCGCCTTCAGCGGTTAGGGTGTATTCAACTTTGGGCGGGACAACAGGGTAGACAGTTCGAGTGACAATCCCAGTTGCTTCCAATTCGCGAAGTTGTTGGGTCAACATTTTTTGTGTAATCCCTGGAAGTGAACGTTTGAGTTCGCTAAACCGTTGGGTACCGTCAATTAAATACCATAAAATCATCATTTTCCATTTTCCACCAATCAAATCCATTGCTAATTCAAGTGAGCAAACATAATTTGGTTTTAAAGTTTTCATTTTTATTCCCCCTTTAGTATCTTTTTGAAAGTAAGTGATAATTTAGTGCGTACTTGTTTAGAAGTAGCTGCAATCGGTATACTGACTATAGCGGATTTTTTCACTTTTAGCAAGTGCAAGTACTGTATAAAATCGAAGAGAATAAAAGGAGTAAACAGATGAAACAAGCGAAAATTGTATTAAGTAATGGGGTGGGAATTCCACAACTTGGATTTGGGACGTTTAAAGTTGATGACGGACAGCAAGTCATCGATTCAGTTCGTGAAGCTTTACAAGTCGGTTATCGCCATATTGATACGGCAGCCGTGTATGGGAATGAAGTAGGTGTCGGACAAGCAATGAAAGCAAGTGGTGTCCCACGTGAAGAAATTTTCTTGACGAGTAAAGTTTGGAATAGTGACCAAGGCTATGAAGAAACGTTACAGGCATTTGCTGATACGTTAGAAAAATTAGGAACTGATTATTTAGATCTTTACTTAATTCATTGGCCAAAAACAACAGAAAAAACAAAAGCAACATGGAAAGCAATGGAAGAACTGTATGCTGCTGGTAAAGTGCGTGCAATTGGTGTTTCCAATTTCAAAGAACATCACTTAGTGTCGTTATTTGAAACGGCAACAGTAAAACCAATGATTAACCAAGTTGAATTGCATCCACAGTTAGCACAACCAGAATTAGTTGCATTCTGTGCAGCACACGGTATTGTAATTGAAGCGTGGGGACCATTAATGCAAGGGGAAATTTTTGAAATTGAGCTTTTTAAAACGCTCGCAACTGCAAACGAGAAAAGTATTGCACAAATTGCGATTCGTTGGCATTTACAAAAAGGATTTATTCCCATGCCAAAATCAATCACACCAAGTCGAATCAAGAGTAACTTCGATGTCTTTGACTTTGAATTGACGGCAGCGGATATGGCGAGTATAGATCGCTTAAATACTGGTGAACGCATCGGACCAGATCCAGATACAATTGAGTTTTAACAAGTAAATCGTCACACTTGAAGTGTGACGATTTTTTATGTGTGCGTAATTCCAGACTCGTCAAAACGTAACAATAGTGGCTGCGTTGTGAGAACGCAAGCAGTGGCCATACTGTCTCGATATTCCTTGGTTCCTTGTTAGAACACAGTGCTAGCACGTATGTTGTAACGTGTCTCCACTTTCAACTGTTTCGCCAGGTTTGCAAGTCATTGACGTTTTTTTGTTATCGTGGCTACCACCTGGACACCAGCAGTCGATCCAATTGGATAAACTGAGTGTATTGGAGTGGTGTCAAACACTTATTTTGTGTTTTATTGAGAAAAGTCATGCAAATATGTGGAAATGCGGTATAATAAGAAACGAAAACTGGCAAGAAAGGGCGTTTATATGCAACCAATTATTCACATTTCACAATTTGAAGGACCATTTGATGTGCTCTTGCATTTTGTGAAGCAAGCAAAGGTCGAAATTGCCGAACTTCCGTTAGCGGAAATTACCCAACAATATTTAACTTTTATCGCGCAGATGCAAGAATTAAATTTAGAAGTAGCAAGTGAATATTTAGTTGTTGCTGCTCAGTTAATTGAGATTAAAGCCCGCGCGTTATTACCAAAACCAGTCCCGCCGCTTGTTGAAGATGAGCTTGATCCGAAGGAAGCCTTGATTGCACGTTTAATCGAATATCAAAAGTATAAAGAGATGAGTGAGATTTTAGCGGAATATGAAGTCGAACAAAAGCATTATTTCTTTAAAGATGCGAGTGATGCAAGTGAATGGTTTATTGAGAGTGAACCGCGTTTGGCGAAGGGTCAATATGATTTATTTGCTTTAGTGAAGGCATTCGAACGTGCGATGCATAAACATGAAGCGCAAATACCGATGGTGATTCATCAAGAACGGATTTCGGTTGATGACCAAGTATTCATCATTCGCAAGCAGTTACGGAGTCAACCAGTTTTGGAATTTGAAGATTATTTACAACTTATAACCGCACATACATTGTCACGACATTTTTAGCTTTATTGCAAATGATGCGTGATGATGAAATTACGTTGGCACAATTAGCCAATTTTGAAACAATAACAATTAGTTGGAAGCGATTAGTATGATGACAGAACAATTACAAATTATTGAAGGACTTTTATTTATCCAAGGTGAAGATGGTGTGACGCTTGAAGATATGAGTGTGACACTTGAAATTAAACGTACTGAAGCGGCAAAGTTGATTGAACAGTTACGCTTACAGTATGATACGAGAGGCTTAACGATTATGCATACGAGCGGAAAATACCGACTCGCGACGCGCAAAGAACAAAGCCATTATTATCAACGCTTTTTCTCACAACCAAAACGACAAACTTTATCAAAAGCAGCATTAGAGGTCTTAGCAATTATTGCCTACAATGCACCGATTACCCGTGCGACGATCGAGCATGTTCGTGGGGTTTCTTGTGAAAAAGCAATTAAGACATTACTCCAATTTGAATTAATTCAAGAAGCTGGCCGCGAAAGTACGGTTGGCCGGCCAATGCTGTATGCGACGACTGATTTATTTTTGGATTATTTTGGACTCGTTTCGTTAGCGGAATTACCGCCGTTGCGACAAGTTGTCGTCGGAGATGTTCAAGAGGAAGTCGATTTATTTATGACTCGGTATCAAGAAGAATTAGCAGATGAAATAGCGGACGAGGAGCCAGCCCAACTCGTCTAGAAAGCGAGTGATGGTATGCCACGAACACCAATTATTGATGAAAAATTAAAACTTTTACCTGATGCCCCAGGATGCTACTTAATGCGTAACCAGCAAAATGAAGTCATTTACGTTGGTAAAGCAAAAGTGTTGAAAAATCGAGTGCGTTCGTACTTTAATGGCGCTCATGATGGAAAAACGTTACGCCTCGTTCAAGAAGTTACTGATTTTGAATACGTAGTCGTGACAAGTGAAGTCG
>JBOFSL010000315.1:0-1390 GCA_051651525.1 Culicoidibacterales bacterium
CAAAACCACGTTGATACATCCAGCCAAGATTATTGAATGTCGTTTCAGTTGCTCCTGCAGCAAGACCAGCAGCAATAAATTGATCTACTTCATCGCGACTTGTGGCCGATAAGGAGATGATCACTTCACTCGTTTGTGCCGTTGCTATCAGACGATTCGTAAAACTCGTAAAGAACTCTGGAACAAGCAACATCACAAAAATTGTGTCACTAATCACTAAACAGGCTCCTTGTTCATCAGTAAAATCAAGATTGAAATTCCAACCAAGTTTACGGAAAAATTCCATACTCTTTGGTAAATCTTGAACCGGTAAATTCACAAAAATCATTCGTTCCTTCTTTATCACTCCTTATGGGCATTATTTTATTAAAGTATTCCTATTATACGGAGCAAAGCCGCAGCTGTCAATGCATTGGAGCAGGCAAAATAATCGTGTTTTCTGTCCCTATTCCGATCACACTCTGCACTTCAATTTGACCGTGATGCAGTTCAACAATCCGTTTAACAATTGGCAATCCCAGTCCTGTTCCGCCTGTACTCCTTGATTCATCGGCACGATAAAAGCGTTCAAAAATACGTTGTTGTTGCTCCGGTGAAATTCCAAGTCCGGTATCTCTTATCGTGATGCGATATTTCTCACTGATTCGCTACAATTGAATCGTAATCTGACCATCTGGATTCGTATAGAGAATGGCATTCCCAATGATATTCACCCAAACTTGATACAACAATGCCTTATCTCCGGTTATCTACATTGGTTCAAGGTTGATTTCAAGGACTAATTTTTTTTGTTCCTATTCGTTTTGCAATAATAAAATCGTATCCCGAATTTGTTCATCCAAACTAAACTCAATAATCTTAAATAGTTACATGTTACTAATTCAAATGCATCAAAGTTAAGGGTTCTTCCGTAAAATGATTGACAACGTAATTTTATGGAAGAACCATAAATTGGAAGGGTATGTTATAGTAGAGAAAACAAAAGGGAGACCAACTACTATGAAAAAACCAACCAAAAAATACGAACAAATGACTGAAAGTGAAAAAATCAAATATTTAGAAAATAAAAATTTGTACTTAGAGTTGGAAGTAGAGTACTTAAAAAAGTTAGAAGCCGTCATTCAGAAACGCAGCCAACAACCGCTGAAAAAGTAGAACTATGCAATGAGTTACGGCATAAATATCCACTTAAAATGGTTCTTAAGGTCATTGAAATCTGTCGTTCAACATTTTACTATCAACGAAGTAAAACGATAAGTGATGAAACAGTGGAACTAATCGAAGAAATTAAGTCACTCTTTCATCACCATGAAGGTCGATATGGATACCGTCGGATTACTTTTGAATTGAAGAATAAAGGCTTTAAAATCAACCACAAGCGAGTAAAACG
>JBOFSL010000316.1:0-1721 GCA_051651525.1 Culicoidibacterales bacterium
AGAAATATGAGCATTTAAGCGATACTTTAGACCATCTGAATTACCAAAAAAAGCAAGAAATGTATGAAATTGAAGATTTGAAAGAAGAAAATGCACTTTTGAACAAGCAGATTGGCTATTTGAAAACAACGTTAAAAAATAATCTAATCGTGTTCGAGTACCATGAACACATAAAACATCCGTGGTTTTCTTATTCAAAACGCGGTGTCGAATTTAATGCGTTCCCGTATCAGAAGTGGGAATCAGCAACAATGCATGCGATTGAGCAAAAGTTGAAGGAGGTGAAAGTGGATGAAGAATCCGAACAGACTCGTAAAAAAGCGAAGTGAACTAACGATCAATAAGAATAATCTGCTAACGACTAAGCGTTATATCAAAATGGCGATTGGTGAGTTGAAACTCCAACCGGTCGAACAGAACGAAACAACATTTAAACACCTGCTTGAATCGCTGAACAGTGTCCAAGTGTGCTTGATGAATGTAACAAATGAGTTAGTAGAAATAGCAAAGGAATTAGAAAAGGGGAATAAACGATGAAACCGAATGTTTTAGTATCGACAAAAGGCATGGATGAGCAAACGTGGTTAAAATACCGCAACAAAGGGATTGGTGGTTCTGATGTAGGAACGATCATGGGATTAAACAAATACAAATCAGCAGTTCAATTATGGCTTGAGAAGTCAGATTTACTCGAAGCTGAAAAAGTAGACAACGATGCAGTCCACTTCGGACACGTTCTTGAAAATACGGTTGCAAAAGAGTTTGAACGCAGAACAGGGAAGAAAGTTCGCAATCGCAATCAAATCTTGCAGCATGCAGAACACCCGTTCATGTTGGCTAACCTAGACCGAATGGTTGTAGGTGAGAACAGTCTGCTTGAATGCAAGACGGCTTCTGAATACATGAAAGACAAATGGGAAGGTGACGAAATTCCAGCAGGATACCTTTTGCAAGTTATGCACTATCTAGCAGTGACTGATTGTGAGAAAGCCTATATTGCAGTGCTGATTGGTGGAAATAAATTTGTTTGGCGAGAAATTGAACGAGATGAAGAATTGATCAATATCATCATTGCGAAAGAAAAACACTTTTGGGAAGTAAATGTACTTGGTGGTGAACGTCCTGAAATTGATGGAAGCGAAGCAAGCGCGGACCTTTTAAAGAAACTATATCCACAAAGTAACGCTGAAACGATTGAGATTAGCCAAGAAATAGATTTAATCATTGATTCCTTACTTGTACTCAAAGAAGAAGAAAAGTCGCTTAAAGAGCAAATTAAGTATCGTGAGAATCAATTGAAAGAAACACTCGGAGAAAATGAGATTGGTAAATCAGATACTCATCAAGTGACTTGGAAAACTCAAAATTCAAACCGCTTTGACGGCACGAATTTCAAAAAAGATTATCCAGAATTAGCAGAACAATACACAAAACAATCGCAATCACGCGTTTTACGAGTGAAATAAGGGAGAAATAACTATGGCAACGAACGATAGCTTAAAACAACAATTAGCAACACAACAGCAAACACAACAAGCAGTAGCGCAAAAGAAACCAGCAACAATTGAATCATTAATCACAAAAATGCTTCCAGAATTTGGAAAAGCATTACCAGCAGCAATTACACCAGAACGATTTACACGTATCGCGTTAACAGCGGTGAGAACAAATCCGAAATTGTTAGAGTGTGATCAAGCTTCACTCTTTGCAGCATTGATGAC
>JBOFSL010000317.1:0-3022 GCA_051651525.1 Culicoidibacterales bacterium
AAAAAAAGCGGTCTTGCGACCGCTTTTTTTGTTTCAAGTGTAACCTTGATTTATTTGGCATCTTGGAATTCGAATTCATAGTCGAGGATCCAGATTGTATCACCGTGTTTTGCTCCACGCTCACGTAAACCTTGATCAACTCCCATAAGTCGCATCGTTCGTGCAAAACGCTCAACTGACTCTTCGTGATCGAAGTTTGTCATCTTGAAGAGTTTTTCCAAACGATCTCCACCTAAAATCCACTCAGTTGTTCCAGTTCCCGTGTTCTCTTCAGACTTACTAATTGTAAAGCCTTCTTCATCAACACGGTATTTGTAAACAACTACTTCTTCAATTTCATCTTCGCGGTATATTGGGAAATCTGGCGTCGTTTCAATTAAATCCATTGCGCGCATCATAACTGATTCTAACCCTTCGTTTAACTCAGCAATAACTGGGAAAACATCAACATCTGGTCCGACTTGCTCGCGGAAACGAGCTAAGTTTTCTTCCGCTGCTGGTTCATCCATCTTATTCGCAACAACAATCATTGGACGTTCCAATAATTGGTAACGGTATGATTCTAATTCTTTGTTGATTGCTAAATAATCATCGTATGGATCGCGTCCTTCTGTTCCACCCATGTCGACTACATGAATAATTACACGTGTACGTTCAATGTGACGTAGGAATTGTTGTCCAAGTCCATGTCCTTGATGTGCACCTTTAATTAATCCTGGTAAATCGGCTAAAACAAAACTACGACGATCTTCCGTTGCAACTACACCGATATTTGGTGTAATTGTCGTAAAGTGATAAGCTGCAATTTTTGGTTTCGCTGCTGAAACTTGACCGAGCATTGTTGATTTTCCTACTGATGGGAAACCTACCAATCCTGCATCGGCTAATAATTTCAACTCTAAACGCAATTCACGTTCTTGTCCTGGTTCACCTTTTTCAGCGATGCTTGGAGCTGGATTTTTATGCGTTGCAAACGCCATATTTCCACGCCCAGCACGTCCACCTTTAGCGATGACTGCACGATCTCCATGACGGATTAAATCGGCAATAACAAGATCCGTTTGATTGTCGAACACTGTTGTTCCTGGTGGAACAAGTAATACAAGATCACTTGCGTTTGCACCATGGCAGCTTTTCGTTAATCCTTTTCCACCTGCTGGGGCTTCAAATTTACGGTTATAGCGGAAATCCATTAATGTACGAAGTCCTTCGTCAACTTGGAACACGATGCTACCACCTTGTCCACCGTTTCCTCCGGCTGGACCTCCTAAATCAATATATTTTTCGCGGCGGAAGGCAACCATTCCGTTCCCACCGTCTCCACCTTTGGCAAAAATTTTGACCTGATCGATAAACATATCTTATTTCCTCCTCTCATATTGAGCCTGTCTATAAATGAATAGCATGTGCATTATAGCACTTTTGCCAATATTTAACTATTAAAAAAGGCTGTCAACTTAATAGTTAACAGCCTTTAGAACGTTGAGATTACTCAGCTACATAAACACTAACTTGTTTTTTGTCGCGTCCTAAACGTTCAAATTTAACGATACCTTCGACTAATGCGAATAAAGTATCGTCCCCACCACGTCCTACATTAGTTCCTGGATGGATTTTAGTTCCACGTTGACGGTATAAAATTGATCCTGCTGATACTGTTTGTCCATCGGCACGTTTTGCACCTAAACGACGACCTGCAGAGTCACGTCCGTTACGCGTTGAACCAACACCCTTTTTAGATGCTAATAATTGTAAGTTCATTTTCAACATGTGGAGCACACCTCCTGCTACTTTAGAATTTTTAAATTTTTCGGATACGATTCTGCAATCGCTCCAATTGTCAACTGAAAATGTTTCAGTAAAATTTGTGACTTTTCGATTGAATCATCGCTCACACGACATTCAATATGGCCTTCATTAGCAATAACGACTTCAAAATTTGCAGCAACTAATTCGGTTAACGAATTAATAATACCAACAGCATTTGAGGTTGCTGCCGAACACACAATATCCTCACCGTAAACGCCGTGATTTGCATGTCCTCTTAATGAAAAACCTTGGAGTTCATTATTCTGCGAATAATAATACTTAACTTTAATCATCGGTTCTTACAAATTAAGCGTTGATTGTTTCAACAACTAATTTAGTGTAAGGTTGACGGTGACCTTGTTTCTTGTATTGGTTTTTCTTTGGCTTATACTTGAAGACAGTTAATTTTTTAGCTTTACCTTGTTTTTCAACTTTAGCTGTAACTGTTGCGCCTTCAACCATTGGAGCTCCAATTTTCACTGTTTCTCCACCAACGAATAATACTTGATCGAAAGTTACTACTTCACCTTCAGTAGCGTCTAATTTCTCAACGTAGATTACATCTCCTTGAGAAACTTTGATTTGTTTTCCACCTGTTTTAATAATTGCGTACATATTCTGCACCTCCTTAACATATACTCAGACTCGCCACGACAGGTCACTATGGTTTAATACCTTGCCATGTGCGGTTGTAGTAGCTAGGTGCTACAAACAACATCCTTATTCTAATCGATATTTGGATGACTGTCAAGCGCTCAGCCCGAGTTCAGCCTGACTCTTTTGAATTTTCATTTCATTCCGTTAAAATGAGAACCTAAAAGAGTTTATGATTTGGCTCAATCGCGACTGCTGTTGGTGCTTTCACACGTGTCCATGCTTGTGTACACGGGAAATACTGCAACAGCTGCTCAAAACTTTCACTTTCGACACCTTGCTGTTGATAATATGCGAGAATCTCGTCCTCTTGTTTTTGTGGTATTGTCGTTTTGATTTTCGAATCGGCAATCATACCATATCCGATAACTTCTCGATACAAACGATTCCGGGCCATCTCGACATCACAAATCGGCTCATAGTCATAGAAGGCAATGTGCAAAAAGACATCCTCAATATCAAGAATCGCAAATCCAGCGGCTTGATAGAACGTCACAATTGCCTCACTCATCAACGTTTCCGTCATCAGTGATTGACCTGGTAAAATATACGCGTAAAT
>JBOFSL010000318.1:0-1289 GCA_051651525.1 Culicoidibacterales bacterium
CAGCTATATTTGTTGTTGGGTTGGGCATGGACACAATTAGCAAGAGAACGGAATGATAGTCGAAGTCGTAAAATGTTGTTTATCGATGAGGCTCATTTACTCATTGATCCTCATTACACGCACGCACTTGATTTTTTACGGGCGACAATTAAACGTGCTCGTAAATACAACGCTGCAGTCGTAACAATTACTCAACAAATTGAAGATTTCTTTTATGAAGATGTCAAAAAATATGGTGAGGCATTATTTGAGCAAAGTACCTATATTTTCATCGGAAAACAATCACCAAAAGGCGTAAATACGTTAACACATATTATGGAATTATCCCAAAGTGAGCGTGACCGTTTACAGTATCCAAGTCGTGGACAGTTTTTATTAGCTATTACGAATGATCGACGCATGGAATTACACTTACGAGTGGATACATTTGAACTTGAATTATTTGGGAAAGGTGGAGGCTATTAATGAAGCAACCAATATGGTTAAAGAAAAACCAAAAAAACCAGAAACAAACGAAAGCACAAAAAAATGCACAAGATTGGCAACCGTATGACCGAGTTGAGAATAATGTGCTACATACGAAAAATAACGAAATCGTGATGTTTTTACAAATTAGTGCCAAAAATATTACATTACTCTCATTAGAACAGCAGATTGGTGAATTGCTCGCTTTTTCCAGTGTCATCCAAGCAATTGATATCCCCTTTAAATTTCATTCGCTCTCAATGCCGATTGATGTCAAAGCCTATATTGATGGCTGGAAGCAACATTTAGAAACAGAGGGTTCTATGAAGCGGCAAGAATTGATTAAGCGTTACTTACATCAAGGAGTTCAATTAAGTCAAAGTGGTGAATTTAACCGTGAGTTTTTCGTCAGTTTCTATAGTCAAAGTGGAAAGGAGCTTGAACTCGATAAAAAAATTCGGCAGATTCAAAATGAGTTTGGTCGGACAGGACTTCGAACGACACTTTGTACAAATACAAAAATCACTCAAATTTTGACGAAAATTTTTAATCCAGATGAAGTGAAGTGGGTTGAGAATGGTCAAGCAGTAATGGTATTAGTTTGAATCAAAGAATAGAATTTCAATTTCATATTTTTTAGCATGATGACTGTTGGTCAAAGTGTTAAGCGAACAAAAATCTATTAAAATAATGAAATTAGTATTGTATAATTCAATTATAAAAGCGGGGAACCTCTGGCATTAAATGGAAAAAGTAAAAAGAGCATTTACTCTTTTTTTGATTATGTGTTTGTTATTGAAAGAGTAGAGATGAGGATATCAATT
>JBOFSL010000319.1:0-3679 GCA_051651525.1 Culicoidibacterales bacterium
TGCAGTTTATTGATCATGTAATTGAAATAAAATAACAAAAGAGGTGGGAGCGTGAAATCAGCGAACGGAGTAAAACAACCATTTCAACGAATTTTAAAAATGAGATATCAAAAAATCGGGAAACGAGCGATTGATGTAGTCGTTGGAACAATTTTATTGATTGTGATTATCCCCATAAGTATTGTTGTTAGCATTTTGATTAAATACGATAGTCCAGGACCGATTTTTTATCGCCAAGAACGCGTGGGTAAGCATCAAACACGATTTATATTGTATAAATTTCGGACAATGGCAAATCATGCTGAAGAAAGACAAGTGCAATTAAAAAGTAAAAATGAAGCGAATGGACCATTTTTCAAAGTAAAGGCGGATCCAAGAATTACCAAAGTTGGTGGAATTTTGCGGAAATATTCAATTGATGAGCTACCACAACTTATGAATGTCCTAAAAGGAGAGATGTCTTTAATTGGGCCAAGACCGATGTTAGTTGATGAAATAAAGCAATTTGAACCATGGATGAACGAACGCTTTGCTGTTCTACCAGGAATAACAGGCTTATGGCAAATTACAACTGACAAGAATGAACTACCGTTTAGAGAGTGGTTAAATTTAGATATATCATACGTAAAAAAACAGAGTTTTAGCTTGGATAGTTGGATTTTTTTGCAGACGATAAAAGTTGTTTTGACACATCAAAACGAATGATTTTGTTTGTTTTTCAAGAAATGGCGAATTATCAAAGTTATTTATATAAATTCATAATTAATATTTTGATACTGCAAAAAAAGTTAATATGAAGCTCACAGCCGACTAATCAAATTGCGAATGTAAAATGATATAATATCCAAGTTTACAAGTGAGAAGAGGAATACTATGAATATTTTAATTATGGTTTTATGTATTATTGTTATTTTAGCAGTTGCTTACGCGTTATCATCTGATCGAAAAGCAATTATGTTAAAAACGGTCGGAGTCGGTGTAGGACTCCAAATGATTTTAACTATTTTTGTTTTAAAAACACAAGTAGGTGCAGATTTTTTAGAATTTATTGCAATGGCAGTAAATAAAGTTGCCGAATATGGCCTTGAAGGTGTTGTTTTTGTTTTTGGTGATTTGTCATCAACAATGTTTGTATTTGCTATCAATGTATTATCACTCATTATTTTTATGAGTGCATTGATTTCTGTGCTTTACTATTTGGGAATTGTGCCAATTTTGGTAAAGTATATCGGTGGAGCGATTTCTAAAGTATTAGGAACGTCAAAACCGGAAACATTTAATGCAGTAGCGAGTACAGTACTCGGACAAACTGAAAGCCCACTGTTGATTAAACCGTATTTAGATAAATTAACGGAGTCAGAATTATTTGCCGTGATGGTTTCGGGTATGGGTTCAGCGAGTGCGTCAATATTAGTTGGCTATGCAATGCTAGGAATTCCAATGGAGTTTTTATTAATCGCTATTTTCACTGTACCATTTTCAACTTTGGTAATTGCGAAAATTATAATGCCAGCGAGTAAAGAAGAGTTAGCACAAGAAGAAACAGTTGAAATTGTAAAATCAGATGCGAAAAATTTATTTGATGCAATCGGCCAAGGAACAACGAATGGGTTGTATCTTGCACTAAACGTCGGAGCGTCATTAATTGCATTTATTGGTTTGATTGCAATTGTGAATGGTATTCTTGGCGTGTTCGGACAAGACCTGAGTGCAATTTTAGGATTTCTATTTACACCTCTTGGTTGGTTGTTTAACATTCCTGCGGAAGAAATTAGTATTTTTGCTTCATTGATCGGAACAAAATTGAGTATTAATGAATTCGTAGCATTCAACCAGATGAGCACGCAATTAGAACAACTTTCACCACGAACAATTGCAATTTTAGCAACAACATTATGTAACTTTGCGAATTTATCAAGTATTGGAATTATGCTAGGTGGATTTACAGCTATAGCACCAAGTCGCCGAGACGATGTTGCACGATTAGGATTAAAAGCATTATTAGCTGCAACATTAAGTTCGTTCTTAACAGGAGCAATTGTTGGTTTATTTTTCTAAAGTTTAAAAACATGCTAAATTGGCATGTTTTTTTTTTGAGTGAATTTGATATAATTGTAGATAAGGTAGGTGAGATAATGCACTATGTTTATATCGTAAAATGTAAAGATGAGACATTGTATACAGGTTACTCAACAAATTTAGTCCGCAGAATTATTGAACATAATAACAGTAAAAAAGGGGCAAAATACACGAAATACCGCCGACCAGTTACGCTCGTATATGCAAAAGTATTTTTAAATAAACGTGAAGCATATCAATATGAATACCAAATCAAGCAAATGACGAAAAAAGATAAACTAAGACTTATTACGAATTTTTTTGTTTTGTAAAAAAGTTTAGGCAAGAGAGAATTTTTAAAGTATAATGGAATCAAGTAAAGTTTTACTGAAAAAGAGAGGATGTTTTACCAATGGCAGTATTAGTAACAGGTGGAATGGGATATATTGGAAGTCATACAACGATTGCATTAATTGAAGCAGGAGAAGACGTTATTATTGTTGATGATTTAAGCAATAGTAGCGTAGTCGTACTTGATCGAATCGAAGCAATTACAAATGTACGACCTAAATTTTATGAATTAGATGTGATGAATGAGCAAGCATTACGTGATGTTTTTCAAACAAATGCAATTGATTCAGTAATTCATTTTGCTGCATTTAAAGCGGTAGGTGAATCAGTAGCAAAACCATTAGCGTATTATACAAATAATATTGTCAATACGTTGACATTATTACGTGTTATGGCAGAATTCGGAGTTGAAAAGTTTGTTTTTAGTTCTTCAGCAACAGTATACGGGGATCCACACACGTGTCCAATAACGGAAGATTTCCCGTTATCAACAACGAATCCTTACGGAAGTACAAAGTTGATGATTGAAGATATATTACGTGATATCGCAAAATCACAACCAAAGTTAAATATTGCAATTCTACGTTACTTTAATCCAGTTGGTGCACATAAGAGCGGAACAATTGGTGAAGAACCGAATGGAATTCCAAATAATTTGATGCCATTTATTACGAAAGTAGCTGTAGGGAAGTTACCGAAGTTAAGTGTATTTGGTGGAGATTATCCAACACACGATGGAACGGGTGTACGTGATTACATTCATGTTGTCGACCTTGCTGATGGTCATGTGAAAGCATTACAAAAACTAGCATCAAATCCAGGTTTAGTTACGTATAACTTAGGAACTGGAAACGGTTTAAGTGTACTAGACTTAGTAAATGCCTTTAGTGATGCAAGTGGGCAAAAAATTCCATATCAAATTGTTGATCGCCGTGCTGGTGATATTGCAATGTGTTATGCGAATCCGAAAAAAGCAAATGAAGAGCTTGGTTGGTTTGCAAAATACGGGGTCAAAGAAATGTGTGAAGATTCATGGCGTTGGCAAAGTAACAATCCGAACGGATACTAAGCAAAATAATTCTGAAACACACCACATACGTGGTGTGTTTTTTTGACAAAAAAACGATCGATAAAAAAACTTTTCAATTTTTTTCAAAAAAGTTCTTGACGGAAAGGGTTGTGAGTGATAATATAGTACTTGTCCTTAAGGAAAGCAAACAAAGCAACCGAGAGAGACAAATGTTTTTTGAAAACTAAATGAAATCGACAA
>JBOFSL010000320.1:0-4357 GCA_051651525.1 Culicoidibacterales bacterium
CGGTTTTTCAAGATTTATACGGAAATCTTTGGGATCTTCTCGGTGATTAACCCGCTGCTAGTTACTCTTAAACCTACATAATTCCTACGAAAAAAATCGGTCTTTAAACCGATTTTTTTGTATTTAATTTATAGTTACAGGTCTTCATTAAGCAATACTTTGAACCTACCATTGATATAATTATTATAAACACTCATTCCTTACGGCTTTTTAACTTGTTTTTGGAAAATTTGTGTCAACATAATTTCAGTAACAACCTCTGGGGTTTCTTTCATTTCTGTACGTACCCATTCATAAATAATTCCAAAAATCCCAAATGTGTGAAAAGCTTGGACAAATGGATTTAACTGCTGATTCTTGAGTTGATCTTGCTCAGCAAATTCATAAAACGCTTGAATTAATAAATGTATCAACTGATTCCGATATAACGAAATTAACATTTCCCGATTTTGATAAAAAAAACGCATAAATTCGAGGGCCACTTCATAGTTTGGCTCATCCATATGGAACCGCGTTTCCATCATTTGTGACCATTGTTCCATCATATATCGTAATTTAAAAACAATGACTGCTTCTTTCGATACAAAGTTTCGGTAATATGTCGCCCGCCCAACATTTGCGAGTTCTGTAATTTCTGTTATCGTTATTTCTTCAAATTTTTTATCAATTAATAGTTGGAGTAAACTATCAGCTATACATTCTTTTAAAAACTCATTTGTAATATTTCGTCGGGTTTTCATGTGACAAAATCCCCCTTTTTGTTTCTTCTCAGGAGAATCCCCTTGACCTTCATTACTAGGTATAGTAACTTAAATCAAATGAGACAAATGTTTCATTTGATTCAGATGTTCTATTGATTATCGCGAACATCTAGTTATCTGTCAATATGGAGGGGCCAACAATGAAAATTATTTTGCAGCATGTCACAAAACGTGACTGGCTATTTTTAGCTTTAAGTTTTATTTTTATTATTTCACAAATTTGGCTTGATCTCAAAATACCTGAGTTCATGTCTGAAATTACAACACTTATTCAAACACCTGGTAGCGAACTCGCTCCAGTCTTAACAAGTGGCTTTTATATGTTACTATGCGCACTTGGAAGTATGGCAACAGCAATTTTTACAGGATTCTTCATTGCAAAAATCGCTGTTGGAATTTCAATGCGTTTACGGACATCACTCTTTGATAAAACGCTTGATTTCTCACCTGCTGAGTTAAACAAATTTTCAACAGCAAGTTTAATCACACGCTGTACAAATGATGTCACTCAAATTCAAAGTCTCGTAGCGATGGGGTTACAAACTTTTATTAAAGCCCCAATTTTATCAGTTTGGGCAATTTCTAAAATTTCGGATTCAGCATCAGCTTGGACAATTACGACTGGTCTTACTGTCCTATTCGTTGTCCTTGTCTTATCAGCAGCAATTTTCATTGTTTATCCGAAAACAATTCGTTTACAAAATTTAACGGACAAGCTCAATCGCATTGCACGTGAACATTTAATGGGCTTACGTGTTATTCGCGCTTATAATGCCGAACAATTCCAATCGGAAAATTTTGAAGAAGCAAATGCCGAATTAACAAATACGAACTTAGCAATTAACCGCACAATGGCATTTTTAACACCTATCTTAACTTCAGTTTCTTCTGGGTTGTCACTAGCAATTTATGCTGTTGGTGCTTTTTTAATTCAAGATGCTGTCGGACCTGACAAATTCACATTGTTCTCAGATATGATTGTTATGTCTTCGTATGCGATGCAAGTTATTTTCTCATTCATCATGCTTGTTTTTACATTTATCATGTTACCACGTGCTGTCGTTTCTTTACGCCGAATTACTGAAGTATTAACAACACCGCCTTCAATTCCAAATGGAACACAAACACAAGGAACACAAACTGGAACAATTGAATTTGAGAATGTTTCATTCAGTTATCCTGATGCCGAAGAACCTGTAATCGAAAATATTAGTTTCAGTGCCAAAAAAGGTGAAACTATTGCCTTTATCGGTGCAACTGGATCTGGTAAAACAACTTTATTGCAATTAATTCCACGTTTTTATGAAGCAACAACTGGTAGCGTGAAAATTGATGGTGTTGATGTCAAAGATTTCGATATCCACGCACTCCGCAACCGCATGAGCTACATTACGCAAAAGAGTGTGCTTTTCAGTGGAACAATTGCTGATAACCTTGCTTATGGTGATAATGGCAAAGGGAACATTACTGCTGAACACATTAAACGCGCTGCTGAAATTAGTCAGGCGAGCGAATTTATTGCCAACAAAGAAGATCAATTTGAGTCACATGTTGCTCAAGGTGGTAGCAACTTCTCGGGTGGTCAAAAACAACGTCTTTCAATTGCACGTGCCGTTGCTCGTGATCCACAAATTTATTTATTTGACGATTCATTCTCAGCTTTAGATTACAAAACAGATAAAGTATTACGTCAAGCTTTACGCGAATCGGCAAAAGATGCAACTTTATTAATTGTTGCACAACGAATTGGAACGATTCGTAATGCTGATCAAATCATCGTTCTTGATGATGGAAAAGCTGTCGGAATTGGGACACATACACAATTATTAGCTGATTGTCCAGTTTACCGCGAAATTGCCCAATCACAATTATCAGAGGAGGAACTTGTCTAATGAAATCAACGTTAAAACAACTTTTTTCTTACTTAAGTCATTATCGAATTTTATTAATCATTGCAATTATTCTTGCAACTTTTAGTGCAATTTTCGCCGTTATCACTCCAGATTTTATCAGTGAAATTACCACTCAGATTCAAATTGGTTTGTTTGGTGAAATGGACATTGATGCGATTTTAAAATTAGCATTCATTGCTGGTCTATTACTCATTGGAAGTACAATCTTTGGATTTACCCAAAACTTTATGATGGCGACAATTTCACAACGAACTTCGCAACGTTTACGTAGTGAAATTAATGAAAAAATTGATGCCATGCCTCTTGCTTACTTTGATAAAACAACGTACGGGGAGACATTGAGTCGTATTACCAATGATGTTGATACACTCGCTACTGCTTTAAATAGTAGTATTGGTCCACTGATTAGTAGTTCAGTTCTTATTATTGGAACACTCTTCATGATGTTCACGACGAACTGGATTATGGCGATTGCTGGTCTAAGTGCGACGATTATCGGATTTACTTTAATTATGTTGATTATGACGAAAAGTCAGCCGTTCTTCTTATCACAACAAAAAGAACTCGGAGCTTTAAATGGTCACATTGAAGAAGTTTTCAGTGGTCATAATGTCGTCAAAGCATACAATAACGAAGCCCATGTGCGTGAATTATTTTATGCAAAAAATACTGAACTTTACAATAGCGGTTGGAAAGCTCAATTCTTATCAGGATTAATGGGACCAATTATGGGATTCATTTCTAACTTAGGTTATGTGGCCGTTTGTATCACCGGTGCAGTCCTTGTCTTAAACGGTTCAATTGAAATTGGTGTCATTGTTGCATTCATGCTCTACGTTCGTTTATTCATGAATCCACTTGGAACAATTTCTCAAGCTTTTACAGCTTTACAACCAGCAACTGCTGCTGGAGAGCGTATCTTTACATTATTAGCTGAAACCGAACTTGCTGATGAACACGAAAAAACAACTCACGTTGATACAATCAAAGGTGATGTGACATTTACAAATGTTAACTTCAGCTATGGTCCAGAACGTACGATTATTAATGATTTCTCAGCTCATGTTCATGCTGGGCAAAAAGTTGCAATCGTTGGTCCTACTGGAGCTGGAAAAACAACATTAGTCAACCTTTTGATGCGTTTCTACGAGCTCAATGGTGGTTCAATTTCCATCGATGGTGTGCCAATTGCTGATTTAACACGTGAGAACGTTCATAGCCTCTTCGGAATGGTTTTACAAGATACGTGGGTATTTGAAGGTACAGTTCGTGAGAACTTAGTCTATGCCACACCAAATATATCTGACGAACAACTGAAAAAAGTTTGTAAAGATGTTGGTCTATATCACTTCATTAAAACATTACCGTATGGCTTTAATACTGTGCTTGACGAAAAAACAAGCCTTTCTTCTGGTCAGAAACAATTAATTACAATTGCCCGTGCAATGTTAGAAAATGCACCATTATTGATTTTAGATGAAGCTACATCTTCAATCGATACGCGTACTGAAAAAATCATTCAAAATGCGATTGATACGTTAACAACTGGCCGCACATCATTTGTGATTGCCCATCGTTTATCAACAATCAAAAATGCTGATCTCATCTTCGTGATGAAAGATGGCGACATTATTGAAACTGGAAGCCATGATGAACTCATTGCTGCTGAAGGCTTCTATTGTG
>JBOFSL010000321.1:0-3526 GCA_051651525.1 Culicoidibacterales bacterium
AAACTCATCGAATGAACGATGAGTTTCCATATTATATCTAGAAAAAGCGAGTCGTTGCCCACGTATGCATATCCGAACCTGGTTTGAAATCATCGTCATCGTCTTCTGTTTTTTGGCGGATTTCTTCTTCTTCTGCTTCTTCTTGATATGCTTCCCACTCGCTTGGATTTTTTTGAATATATTCGTCTAACTCATCTTGCGCGACGTGATTCCACTTGGCATTTTCAACTAATTCTTGCAATTCAGGTGAATAATATCCCATTCGGTATTCCTCGCTTATTGTGTACTACTTCAAGTGTTGATTCACAACAAGGTTTCTTTCATCGATTAATTATTTGCATACTTGGCAATTGCATGTGTAATTTCTTGACGAATCGACCACATTGCATACAGTGAAAATTCGAAATCTCTATGATAGTCGAAAGTCTCCATAGCTTTGATTAATCCGATTTTTCCGAAATGAATTAAATCGAGCTGCAATATTCCGCGGCCAACATAACGTTTAGCAATACTCACAACTAAATGTGAATTCCCCTCAGCTAAACGATGTTTCGCGAATTCACTCTGGACTGAATCATCGCCAACAATAATTTTTATCAATTCTGCTTCTTCGGCTTGGGTTAATACACCAAAACGTTCGAAATCTTTTGAGTACACCTCAACAGCTCTCGCATAAAACGCTGGATCCATATCACCAGTACATTCTTCAACATCAGTTGGCTCTTCAAGCGACTCAACGGTATTGATCTGATTAGCAATTAAATACTTCATCACAGCAATTGGATCAATTTCTTCGAAAATTTTGATTTCATCGCTAATTTGTTCATGAGTGATTACATTTTTTTGCATTTTCGCATATTCATTGATACTATCCTTTAATTCATATGGAATTATTTCTTGATTACTCATTTCCATACCTCCTTTTTTTAGAAACACCCGTAAGCGTTATCATAAATTAATAATAGCACTTAAAATCCTACTTTTCAAATATTTTTTTAATAATATTTGTTTTCGAAAAAAATATTCACCATGATTTTTTAGTTCAAAATTACGCATCATTTCACGATTGCTTTTTCCTTAGAAAAAGCTACTTTGAAAAGTCAAATTATTTCAGGTATACTGAAATTGATACTTACACAAAAAAGGAGGGCTTTTTATGCCTATTTACAACAAACTTGTCCGTGATCGAATTCCAGCGATTATTGCTAACGATGGAAAATCATGTGATACACAGATTTTAAACGAAACAACTTACAAACTTGAATTACAAAAAAAACTCCACGAGGAGTTAGCTGAATATTTAGAGACTGATAATGATACCGATGCAATCGAAGAGCTTGCTGATTTATTAGAATTAATTCATGCCTTGACGACAATTCATAATGCGACACCTGAAAAATTGGAGCATATCCGTGCACAAAAGGCAGAAAAGCGTGGTGGTTTTAACGAGCGCATTTTCTTAGTGGAAGTACATGAACATGACACAAACCAATAGCATTACTGGGCGTAGCAATCATTTACTCCCTTTTTTAACTAATGAAATTGAACACGCCCACGGACAGATTGATATCATTGTGTCTTTTTTAAAAGTAAGTGGTGTCTCTCTTTTAATTGATCAACTCGTGTCTGCAGCTAAACGTGGTGTGAAAATCCGAATTTTAACTGGTATTTACCTCAATATTACTGAACCAAGTGCATTATATTTAGTCAAACAAGCGTTTTTACATATTCCTGAAGATCAGTTTGAACTACGAATTTATAATGGTACGGATTCGTTTCATCCTAAATCATATGTATTTACCAATGAACGGAATGGCACTATTTATCTTGGTTCGTCTAACCTTTCTAAATCGGCACTAACTTCGGCAGTTGAATGGAATTATCGGTTTTACCGTGATGAACACCAAGCTGACTTTGCTGCTTTTCAAACTGAATTTGAGGTTTTATTTGCTGCTGCTTTACCGGCAACTGATGCTCTTTTACGCCAGTATGCTCGTCAACATCGCTTGCCAAAAATGACACCAACAATTCAACTTGTCGATGGTCAATCAAAAATTATTCCTTTGCAACCAGAACGAGCGAGTGAAGCTTTGCTTCCATATCAATTACCACAACCGAAGGGTGCTCAAATTGAAGCCTTATATGAATTACAAAAAACGCGACTTGAAGGGTTCGATAAAGGGCTTGTGATTGCAGCAACGGGAATTGGAAAAACATATTTAGCTGCTTTTGATAGTCAAAACTTTGATACAGTTTTATTTTTGGCCCACACTGAAGATATTTTAAAGCAGGCTGCAAAAACATTTGCGACTGTTCAATCTGATAAAACACAAGGTTTTTACTATGGTGCTCAAAAAGACGAGCATGTTACTCACCTTTTTGCAACTGTCCAAACAATGAGTAATCGCCTCGATTTATTTGCTAAAGATGCCTTTGATTATATTATTGTCGATGAATTTCATCATGCATCTGCTCCATCATATCAAAAAATTATTGAACATTTCCAACCACAGTTTTTACTTGGGTTAACAGCAACACCTGAACGACTTGATAATCGTGATGTCTTTGCGCTTTGTGATTACAATGTTGTTTATGAAATTCGACTCGCTGAAGCGATTGGTCGTGATTGGCTTTCACCATTTGACTACTATGGAATTTTCGATCCAACTGATTACAATACTGTTTCTCGTAGTGCTAACACTTACAATGCGCAGTCGTTAGAAATTGCCTTTCGTCAAGCAAAACGAGCTGAATTAATTTATGCACATTACAAACAATACCATGGTCGAACAACATTAGGCTTCTGTGTGAGTCGCATCCATGCGCTTGAGATGGCGGAATATTTCCAAAAACAAGGAATTAACGCCTTTGCCACCTATAGTGGTGAGGAATCAAGTCCCTACTTTTTACCTCGCGAACAAGCAATTGAAAAGCTCAATTCAAAATCTGTTGATGTAATTTTCAGCGTAAATATGTTCAATGAAGGTATTGATGTCCCACACATTGAACTCTTACTCTTTCTTCGACCAACCGAATCGGTAACAATCTTTTTACAACAACTTGGGCGGGGATTAAGAAAAAGTCCAAACAAACAAAAAGTTGTTGTTTTAGATTTTATCGGTAACTTCTATCCTGCATTTTTCATCTTAAAACAACGATATTTATTTGCTTTTATGCTGTTTATTGTACCCTTTTCAAATAAAATAAGACAGATTCACCCTTTTTGTTGCCAATTTGTTGCCACAGAAGTGGTTTTTTTTATGTAGAAGATACAACTTAGTTTCTTTCACCGCACTTTTGTATTTTTTATATACGGTAGATAGTTAGTAAGTAACTTGTGCCAAAATATAGCAACAAGAAAAGCTCACTGATTCTGGAATTATTGTACCAAGGTAGTGAGCTTTTCTATATACGGTGGATAGTTATGTACTTACCTTGTTGCTACGTAATTTTAAAAAGGTTGGAATTAGACTGTCGTAGTTAACACTGCCTCAATTTCTGTTTTTAAGTTTTGATATGCCGTTGC
>JBOFSL010000322.1:0-1123 GCA_051651525.1 Culicoidibacterales bacterium
TAATTGATTAATTGTTCCTAAAACATCTGCAACGGCAACAGCACGATAGCCTTCATCCCGAGCAAGTGCAGCAATTTCTTTTGCCGGTTCAATTTCAATTGTATAGGCCCGGAATTCTAAATTTTCGACCTGATTGCCAGTTGAAGTTTGAATAATTTCTTGATTCAAACTTAGCGATGTCACATAGTTGACCCCATTTGCTGAACGCGGTCCAGAATCAAAGGTCCGACCATTTTCATCTTTTGGTTCACCGAAGATTCCCGTCACTTTCGCTTCAATTGTAATTGGTTTCGCATCTTCAGCATAGCCACTGGCCATGATGGTTAATGTTTCACCAAGTAAGTCACTCGGATCTGCAACTAATTTCAAGGCGTAGTCTTCTTGTAACGCGATTTCAAGCTCATCCGCAGCCGGTAAAGCTCCGACAATGAGATTCATCCGTTCTGCTTGATTCGGCGTTAATTCCGGCACACTAATCGTTGGACTTCCACCTGCAACAACATCATTGTACATCACTTGTGTCACAATAACCGGATACGCAGTTTCAATCCGATCAATCGTATCTTTTTGTTCAAGCTCGGCGATAAAATCAGTATTGATTGCTTCCGAACGATCCGTGGTTGTAATAATAATTTCTTTCGGATTAAACTCACGATCAACTTGTTTTTCTAAATAGAGTTGTGCCCCAACACCTAATGACGTCGTTAAAATTAAGGACACAATCCCAATTGAGGCAAAGCCTGCCATGACACCGTTGCGTGTTTTGCGTTGCCATAAATTCCGCGCCATTAAGACAATTGAACGGCCCCAACTAAATTGTGGTTTTTGCCAAACAAGTTGTTTCGTTACATGATCATCAGGTGGACTTTGTAAAATTTGACCATCTTGAATACGGGCAATATGGTCACACTGTTGAGCAATATCTTCATCATGTGTAACGATAATGACAATTTTACCACTTTGTTTAAATGATAAGATTAATTCTAAAATTTGAGCTGCAGTTTCACTATCAAGTGCCCCTGTAGGTTCATCAGCAATAATAATCGTAGGATCTTTAACTAATGCCCGGGCAATCGCTACCCGTTGTTTTTGTCCACCAGAAAGTAAATTCGCTTTAACTTGG
>JBOFSL010000323.1:0-2151 GCA_051651525.1 Culicoidibacterales bacterium
TTATTTTTGTGTTTGTTGAAGGATACGCCCAGCACGTTCTAGAATGAGTTCAATACTATGAGGATCATTTAAAATGTCATAGTCTTTGACGTTAATTCGTAAAACTGGAGAGAAATTAAAGTTGTTGATCCACTCTTCGTAGCGATCATATAAATCACGCCAATATGATTCATTTGTGTGAACTTCCATTGAACGACCACGCAATTGGATACGACGTAATACTTCTTCAAAGTCACTTTCAACATAAATTAATAAATCAGGATGTGGGAAGAATGGTGTCATAACCATTGCTTCAAATAATGAACGGTATGTCGTATAATCTTCAGCAGACATTTTTCCATTGTCGAAATTTAATTTAGCAAAAATATCAACATCTTCATAAATTGAACGGTCTTGAATAAATCCACCACCATACTGGAAAATGCGTTTTTGTTCTTTGAAGCGTTCAGCTAAGAAAAAGATTTGCAGGTGGAAAGCCCAACGTTCAAAATCAGTGTAGTATTTTTCTAAATAGGGATTATTTTCGACATTTTCAAGCGATGTTTTAAAATCGAGTGCATCAGCTAAAGCATTTGTTAAAGTTGATTTCCCAACACCAACTGTACCAGCAATCGCAATTGTTGCTGCTTTAGGAATACCATAATGTTCTGGATTATATTTTTTCATGTGTATGCTCCTCGGTTAGGTATGGTTGAATAAGTTCAATAATACGTTTTAAATCTTCAGGGTGATGAACAAAATCAAAATCATCGCCATTAATCTTAATAATTGGAATGTGTGGATATAAGCGTTTAAATAGCTCGATTTTCTCGTCATATGCTTCAATTAAACGTTGAAGATAAACCGGATCCATATCTTGTTCGAAATCACGATTGCGTAAAGTGATTCGTTTCAGTAGGGTATCAAGGCTTGCATTGAGAACGATAAGAACATTCGGAGGAGGTGTATCCTCGAGTAAGATGTTGTAAATTTGTGAAAATTTATCAAACTTCTTTGCTTTTAGATTCATTTCTGCAAAAATCAAATTTTTAAAAATATGATAATCAGAAACAACCGGTTTTTGATGATGAAGATAATTCGTTTGAATTTCTTCTAATTGAACATGACGATTGACTAAAAAGAACATTTCAGTTTGAAACGCCCACGTTTCAATATCATCGTAAAATTTATCTAAAAAAGGATGTTCATGAACAATTTCTTTGAGTAAATTGTAATCAAGGTGATCAGCGAGCGCGAGTGCTAAAGATGTTTTCCCAACACCAATAGGCCCTTCAATCGCGATAAAAGGTGTTTTTCTCATTTTATATACAATCCTTCCAAAAAATCATATCAATATTATAGCATAATTCGATGAAATATATTTGCATTTTACGTAAGAACAAGGTATAATTTTAATTGCATCTCAGGTGTACAATGTTAATGCTTTGAACCAGGTCAGGACCGGAAGGTAGCAGCCTTAAGGAGTTATTGGCATGTGTACATACCTGAGGTGTTTTTATTTTGTCAAAAAAGTAAAAGGTAGGAAATAGGAATATGGATCATCAACACTATATGCAAATAGCAATTCAACAAGCACAATTTGCTGCTGAAATTGGTGAAGTACCAATTGGAGCAGTTTTAGTTCATAATAATCAAATAATCGCGCAAGCATTTAATGATCGTGAGACAAGTCAAAATCCATTACATCATGCAGAATTAATGGTTATTGAACAAGCGAGTCAAATTCTTGGGAAATGGCGATTAACTGACTGTACTTTATATGTCACCCTTGAACCTTGTCCAATGTGTGCGGGTGCAGTTATTCAATCGCGAGTAGGCCGAATTGTATTTGGAGCATACGATCCAAAAGCTGGATGTGTTGGTTCGTTAATGGATTTACCACGAGATGAACGTTTTAATCACATGCCTGAAGTGATAACAGGTATTTTGGAAGCGGAATGCGGTGAATTATTAACAACCTTTTTTCGTGGATTACGAGCACGAAATAAACTGAGAAAACAACATGAAAGATAAAAAAGTGGCTGTATCAAAACGAATCAGCCACTAAAAGATTATAAAACACAAAAAAGCGGTCTTGCGACCGCTTTTTCTGTATACTTTGGTTATGAAAAAAAAGCTACAAGAAAATTATACGACACTCACAACAAGATA
>JBOFSL010000324.1:0-2009 GCA_051651525.1 Culicoidibacterales bacterium
CACTGCCGGATTTTCGACTAACGCTTGCCTAATTTTTGGATTTTTTTCATAGACTAACACTTCAAAATACGCCTGTAAATCGGCATCTTTTTTTCGTGCCAGGATTATTTTTTTACGTTGATCTAGAGCTGTTAATAAATCGGATTGATCGAGCACTTCGCAATCCGGCTGCTCAGTTCGCAATTTGCTAATTTTTTGTAAAACATACGCTTCAGTTACAATATTTTGTAAAATATCTAAACATTGCGCATCACACGCTGAATGTCGAATAATCACCATTTGTTTGAATGCCGTATTTGCATAAGCTGCAAAAATTTGGAGTGTCCGTGTTGTTTTGGTACGATTCATCAAAGCGTCAAATTCGGCACTATCCAGTGATTTGATAACGTGTTGTTGATCAGCTTTGGACATTTGAATCAACATCATTTGCACAATCCGTTCAGTACTATACGAATGCATCATTACTGCTTTTTGTGCGACGTGTTCATCAAGATTTTTGATCAAAATTGCTAATGTACTCATCCGAGCACAGTGATGTTGCATAATTGCCAATTGCATTTCGCTTGTTCGTGCCAAATTTGCCTGTTTGTTCAATTCATCCAACGTTTTAATTTTTTTCATGGCGTTGAAAAAGGCTGTCTTCGATTGTAATGCTGCTTGTTGGACCGACACTTTATAGCTTGCTTGTTGGGCAATTTGTTGCCGAATTGGGGCCGGTGTCAGTTGATGATTCACCATTACGGTTAACACAACTTCACTTGGATTATGGATAAATAACGTGGTAATATTCGCGGCAATCAACGCGGGGTGTTGCAAAATTGCTAATTGAAACTCACTACTCAATGCAATTCGTGCATATTGTCCGAGTTTTTCACTGTTTTTGACGTGCTTTAACGCAGACTGAAATTCTTCAATCGTATACATCTGAAATAATTTCAAACGGGTTTTGGCTGTCGCAATCATTTTCATCGTTTCGATTGTTGCACAATGATGGTTGAAAATCAATTTAATAATTGCTGCGTCTGGATCAAACGTCAATAGCCGTTCTAAACACGCCGTTGAAACTACGCGATGATTTACAATTTCCACATAATCAGCCGATGTCTGTGCAAAATCCATTGCGCGATACAACTCTTCAGTGGTTGTGACTTGATCAAGTTCATGCAAGAAAAATTTGCTTTTTTCACATTTGAGCCACGTATCGAAATCTGTTTGATCAACAATTGCTGAAATTTGGTCCGTTAAACATTGATTTTGCGTATTCAAATTTGTGTTATCGGCTTGGATTTTGATTAAACTCAAAATTTGAATATCCGGATTATAGTTTAAAATTGTTTCGATACACTGATTTGAACACTGTGCATGACCGATAATGAGTAACTGTCCTTGCGTTGTGATGGCAATTTTCGCAAATTGTTCGAGTTTTTCAGCCGTTTCAATCCATGAGACAGCTTGCTCAAATTCATATTCTGTATACATTGCAGCGAGAAATTCGAGGGTTTGCTGTTCCAATACTTTTTCCATCAAGGCTTTTGTTGCTTGTTTGTGTCCAAAAATTAATTTTAAAATATATGTTTCGAGGGTTTGCTCCAGTAATTTTTCTAAACATTCTGATGTAACGGCAGGGTGACGTAACACGCGGAGGTGTTCTTCTGCTGTCGCTACTTGTGCGGCAATAACAAGGAGTTCTTGACTATTAGACACATGTGCAAATATTAATTCTTTCCCATTTTCTTCTTTTAATTCTTTGCTTTTTTTCATTTTTATCCACCTTTTTATTTTTAAAAACAAATCTATTAAATTTATTTTATCATTTATTCATAAAAAACTCAATTATTTTTGCTTTTTTATTGGTTTTCAATGAGTAAAAGGAATTATTTTTTTGCTTTTAAAAGTGTTAAAACTCATTTAAGAGCAGCACAATCGTTACCAAACGTGATACGTGCCTATTTTACACACAAAAAAGCACACCATATTTGATGTGCTTGGTTGATGAATTGCAACTAGAG
>JBOFSL010000325.1:0-1550 GCA_051651525.1 Culicoidibacterales bacterium
TGCTAGCCGTCTCTACTACACCCATCGTATGCAAAAAGCGATGATAACTCATCTTTTGAAAGACTAATTCATGAATCGCGGTTAACCCGTATAAACGCTGTTGTAACATGTATTCTAACACTCGCTCATCCAATGCTGCATAATTACCAAACTGACGAATTGACGTTGAACTAACTGCTAATTCTGGCATTGGTAAAATTGTCAGTGGATACGCACACGCCAGTTGATAGTCTGGTCGTTGAAACGCCACAAATGTGACTTCGCTCAAAAGATACGTAAAATTTTTCCAACTTGGTAAAATTTCGACATTATCGGCTCCAATTAAAAAATAAAATTCAGCATCGGGATATTGTTCACGTAATTGCTGAATCGTTTCAAACGTATACGAAACTCGTGCACGCAGCAATTCAATCGAATTAACCCGGAACTTTGATTCATCAGCAATCGCTAATTCAATCATGTTGACCCGGTGTTTACTACTAGTAAGCTGTTCGCGTTCCTTGTGCGGTGGTGAATAAACGGGAATAAACCAAACTTCAGCTAATCCAAGCTCTACTAATGCTGTTTGCGCCATCGCAAGATGGGCATTATGAATCGGATCAAATGTCCCACCAAATAAACCTATTTTCATTCTTACACTTCCTTTCATGTTGCTTTTGTTCACGCACTGAACACCAGTGCTAGCTTGATTTCTTTCGTATTTTAACACAGTCACCCTTTGATAGCTAGTTTGTCCACAAAAAAAGGGGACAAATTTTCATTTGTTCCCTTTCTTATTTGCTTATTTTTTTGGTAATTGAATTGTTGGGTTTTTCGCTGAAGGACGGTATAAAACGATTGTTTTTCCGATTAATTGAACAAGTTCAGCGTGTGTTTGTTCTGAAACTTGTGCAGCTGCTTCATGTTTCGTTCCTGAATAATTTTGTAAAATGCTTACTTTTAATAATTCATGCACTTCAAGGGCATCAATAATTGAGTTCACCATGTTTTGGTTGACTCCATCTTTTCCAATTTGGAAAATTGGTTTAATTGTTTGGGCTTTCGAACGTAAGAAACGTTTTTGTTTACTTGTTAAGATCATGTGTTATCTTCCTTTCAATTTCAACTGCCAGTTGCTGATAGTTTGTGATTGGTTGTGCCCAAAAATACTCTTGCGCGGCAATTGCTTGATGAATCAGCATCTGCAAACCATTTTGGTGGCAGTTTGTAGTTGTATAGCGTAAATCATAGACAAACCGGCCAGCTTGTAGCCAAGTAAAATCCTGATTTGTTGCTTGTACGATATAATCATATGTGTGAATTGTCGCTTCTGCTTCCACAAGCGACACAATCGTTGTCGTTGGTGCAACAAACGTACAATTTTGTTGCGTACGATTACTAATTGTAATCTGATCCGTGAGTTGTTTCAATGCATAATAAATTGCTTTTGCTGCCCCGCCTGCACCAATCAGTAATACATGGCGATTTTGCCACTCACTTGCATCAATTGAGCGCAAAAATCCAAGCCAGTCCGTATTATAGCCAACCAATTGATTCCCTTCGCAGACAAC
>JBOFSL010000326.1:0-3772 GCA_051651525.1 Culicoidibacterales bacterium
AGTAGGAATTGTCGAAGAAGTTTTATGTAGAGGGCTCATAAAAGATGTGTTTATCGAGCAAACCAATAAATTTTATATACTGATGTCGGCCACTATTTTTTCAAGTTTACATATACCAACAGCTCTAGCATCAAACCCAACAGAGTTTTCGATATTTGCAACAGTATTAACTACCTTTTTAATTGGGATTATGTTAGCACTCGTATTTACAGTTAGTAATAGTATTTATCCAGCGATTATCTATCATATTTTACATAATATCGTGTTTTTCCTTCCACTACCGTATAGAAATAATGGTATGTTAATAATTATTATTCTGCTCATTATTTTCTATTTATATATAGTAAACCTGAGACAAATAGATTGAACTTTGATGTTAGAAGATAATATTAAACGAAGGTGAAGTATATAACAATGAGTTCGATGTAACTGGGGAAGTATCAACTGCTGCAGTAAACTACTACTTAGATGGAGTGAAAGACGGATCATTCCGTATGGCTGGAACTGACAAATACTTATCAGGACCATTCGCAAGCGAAACGGTGGCAATGTTCGTTGGTTCAAATGCAGGGGAATCATTCGTTGTTAGTGGTGTTGATGGGAAATTTGAAATCGGTGTAGCACCATTCCCAGCCGAAAACAAAATCCAACAAGGAACGGATTTATACGTCTTCGATAGCGCAACTGCTGAACAAAAAACAGCTGCCTTTGAATACTTAAAATTCATGACAAGTGCTGAAAGTCAATTAACTTGGGCAACTGACACAGGATATGTGCCAGTTCGTACAAGCGTACTTGAGTCAGATGCTTACAAAACAAACGGAAGTTTAGTAACACCAATCTTAGA
This sequence comes from Culicoidibacterales bacterium, assembly GCA_051651525.1. Classification (GTDB taxonomy): domain Bacteria; phylum Bacillota_I; class Bacilli_A; order Culicoidibacterales; family ZOR0006; genus ZOR0006. The sequence continues at coordinate 848 of JBOFSL010000326.1, forward strand.
AGAAGCAACACAAGGGCTATTCACAAACCCTGTTGTTGAAGGTGCAAACGCAACGTACAAAGAATCAGCAACAATGATGGAAGGAATCTTAGCAGATCCAACAATCGATGTCGCTAGCCACTTGGAAGCATTCCAAAACACATTAGTTTCAATTTGGTAAAATTACAAAAAGAAGAGTGCGTGAGTACTCTTCTTTTGACTTTTAGCGTAAAAAAAGTGATAATGGAAACAGAAAAATATCAAATTAAAGGAGTAGTTCGATGAAGATTGCAATTTATCACACGAGTGATTTACACGGCTATGTGTATCCAACGAATTATGTAACTGAACAACAACTAGGGCTATTGAAAATCGGGAGCTATTTCCAAAATGATGCGCACAAGTATGACGCAACTTTGAAAATTGATTGTGGTGACTTAATTCAAGGTTCGCCATTTACCCACTATTTATCAAAACAAGCAGTAAGTGAAAACGTGATAATTCAAGCGTTAGAAGCAGTTGGTTATGATGCGTATGTCATGGGAAATCACGAGTTTAATTATGGACTGGATTATTTATACGCGGCGTATAAACCAGTTGAGGACAAAGTCATCAATGCAAATATTGAAGGACTTGATTTAGCGACAAAACCGTACAAAATTTTTGATTATGATGGTTTTAAAGTTGCCTGCCTTGGCTTAACGACAAGCTTTATCCCAAATTGGGAAAATGCAAGTAACATCGAAGGAATTACGTTTGCCGATCCAGTTGAAATGTATGGAAAATACGAAGCTGAATTAAAAGCGCAAGCTGATTATATTGTTGTCGCATATCATGGTGGTTTTGAAAAGAGTTTAGATGAAATGATGACACCAACTGAAAAGCTGACGAAAGAAAATCAAGCCAGCGAATTGTTAGAAACATTTGATTCAATTGATTTAGTGTTAAGTGGGCACCAACACCGTTCATTTATGACGAAAATTGGGAAAGTCATCTGTTCACAACCACTGAATAATGGACAAAACTTCGGAAAAATTGTCCTTGATACAACAACGCGTGAAGTTTCAAGCGAATTAGTTGAAGTCGCAACGTTGAATCAAACAATTGACCCAGCACTTGAGCAAGTATTCCATGACGAAAATGTCAAGTTAGCGAGTTACTTACAGCAAGAGATTGGTCGTTTTGATCAAGCAATGTTCATTACTGATATTTTCCAATCACGGATTGACGGTCACCCATTTATTCAATTGTTACATAAAATTCAAATGGAAACTTCAGGTGCTGATTTTTCAGCAGTGTCGCTATTTGATAATGCAATTGGTTTTGATAAGACCGTAACCATTCGCGATGTGATTGTGAATTATCCGTATCCGAACACGTTAAAAGTGCTAGCCGTAAATGGTGAACAATTAAAAGCGGCCGTGGAAAAGGCAGCTTCGTACTTTACGCTTGTAAATGGTGAGTTAGGTGTGAGTGATGAATTTATTTATCCGAAAAAACAACACTATAACTACGATATGTTTGGTGGATTCACGTACGAAATTGATGTCACGAAACCAGTAGGTGAACGTGTCACGATGTTCCAGCAAAATGGTGACATATTCGATTTTACGCAAACGTACACAATCGCATTAAATAATTATCGAGCAACGAATACGGCGATTTATCCATCGTATGAACATGCGGAAGTAGTGAAAGATATTAATCTTGATATCGGTGAATTAATTATGAACTATTTCCAAGCTCATGAAATGATTGCTGTTGATCACACAACGAACTTTACAGTCATTACCAAATAATCAAAGCAGCAGCAATGCTGCTTTTTTGAGACGTGACACTCATCACCAAACTCGTTATAATATAGAAAAAGGAATGTGAAAGGAGGAGTGGGGAAATGAAACACTTATATATTGAAATGATTGATGAAAACTACCCGTTGTGGCAACGGTATTTATTTGGTGGCTTTGCGTTGAATACTTTTGTGAGTTTTTTGTTGTTATTAGTTGGTAATCGCGAAAATCTCCCATTCTTTCAAAGTGTTGAAGCGATTATTTTACTCGTTTTTGTAGCTGAATACGGCTTTCGAATTTATCGCTCTAAGCGTAAAATTCGCTATATTGTATCAGTATACGGAATGATTGATTTACTTGCGTGTTTTCCAGTCATTGCACCACTGATTCGCCAATTTCAATTACCAGCACTTTTTATTGGTTTGCAAATTATGTCCGGATTACGGGTTTTGAAATTTATTCGGTTAATTTTAGCAGTGAAGAGTCAAAAGCAACCACGAAAGAGTGATCGTCTGATTGTGCAAGCGTTGTATCAAGAACGCGAGCTCTTAATTAAAACGGCGAGTATTATTTTGAGTTTAGCCTTAACTGGCGCAATACTCGTGTATAGTGTTGAACATGTGGCCCAACCCGAGCAATTCACGACGATTTTCGATGCATTTTGGTGGGCATTTATCACATTTACGACAGTTGGCTACGGCGACCTCTATCCAATTACAACTTTTGGCCGAATTATTGCAATGGCCGTTTCTGTTTTAGGAATTGCGATGTTTGCTATTCCAACAACGTTAATTAGCTCAGCTCTGATTCAACGGATGTCACAAGAACGACAGTTTCCCAAGCAACAAGCAACGAGTGAACGTTTAACTGAATTAAGCAAATTACAGCAAAATCAACAGATTACGCAAGCAGAATATGCTGAATTGCGCGCAAAAATTTTAAATCAGTTGTAAGCTCAAGTTACCGTCCTGACGGTAGCTTTTTTATTTTATCTCAATGATTGAAAATGACACTTTTTGAAATAAAATGATTGAAAGTGCTTGAAATTTGAAAACGTTTGCGGTAAACTAAGAAACGAAAAGGAGTGTGGAAAGATGATTGCCAGACAACGACATGAGAAAATTTTAGCATTGTTAGAAACGAAGGAATATGCGTC
>JBOFSL010000327.1:0-5674 GCA_051651525.1 Culicoidibacterales bacterium
ACCGTCGGACGTGTTGCTGGCGATTTTGGTGTGAAAATTGTGCAGCAATCTTCAAATGGACGAATCGAAATATCATATGTGTCGATTTTTTTTGCAACATCAATAATTTCTAATTTATCCATTGTCGCAACTGGACGAATGACTGGAATTGAAATTGCTGCATTAATAACATTCATACTATGTAATGTTTGCGAAGCAACTTGACCGATACTTTCTCCATTTGTCAAAATTAAACAATTATTTTTTTTCGCAACACCTTCAGCAACACGGTACATCATTCGACGCATCACTGTCATGTTTAAGCTTGTTTTCACATATTGATTAATTGTTGTTTGTAAATGTGTAAATGGCACAGTGTGGACTTTGATTGGCTGTGCGTATGAAGCCAACTTTTGCGTTAAATCAATCACTTTTTGTTGAGCTTGTTCACTTGTATATGGTGGTGATGCGAAGTGAATCATTTCTAATTTTACTCCACGCTTCATTGTTAAATATCCTGCAACAGGACTATCAATTCCACCTGACAACATTAACAATCCTTTTCCGGCAACGCCAACTGGATATCCTCCAGCACCTTTTTCAGTACGACCCATTAAATATGAGGCATCGCTTCGCACTTCAACTTGGACCATGTATGCTGGACGACGAACATCGACGGTAAAGTAATCCGTATTTGATAAGATGTAGCCCGCAACTGCACGTGAAATTTCCATGCTTTTTAGTGGGAACATTTTGTCGCTACGTTTTGTATCAACTTTGAACGTTCGTGGTGTTTGATCCATTTTCGCAACTTCTAAAGCAGTTTGTTTAATTGCTTCTAGTTCAGATTCGCATTTTACTGCAAGACTAAACGAGTGAATTCCAAACACGGTTTTTAAACGGGCAATAACACCTTCTTGATCAGCATCATGTAAATCAATATACATCCGATCACGTGTTTTACGGTATTCAAGTTCGGGATACGCTTTTAACGCTTGTTTGGTATTTTGAAATAAGAGATTGATAAAATCTTTACGATTTTTTCCTTTTGTTGTTAATTCACCATAGCGAATTAAAATATATTCGTATTGTACTGCCATGTTATTTCACTACCTTTCGCATTTGTGCAACGACTATTGCAAGTTCTGTTAAAAATATTTCTAATTGGGCTTTTGTCGTTTCGTGACTTAAGCTGATTCGAACACCACTCATTGCGACCGCATCCGGTAGATGCATTGCTGTCAAAATTCTTGATGCTTTCGTATCTTTAGATGAACACGCCGAACGTGTTGAAATATAAATCCCTTTTTCATCAAGTCCGTGGACGATTACTTCAGGTCTCAGTGGTGGAATTGAAATGTTTAAAATATATGGTGACGCATCGACTGGTGAATTAATCACAACACCCGTGATTTGTTCAACTAATTTTGTCCGCAAAAATTGATTCAGTTGTTGAACATCTGCATATTTTTTATCTTGATTTTCCAATGCCAATCGTAACGTTTTTGCAAACGCGACATTGGCTGCGACATTTGGTGTCCCAGCACGGTAGCCTTCCTCTTGTGAACCACCAGTTTGTAATGGTAACAAATGAACTCCTTGCCGTTTATACAAAATGCCACTCCCCTTCAGTCCGTAAATTTTATGTGCTGAGCATGACAATAAATCAATTTTATTTTTTTTCAAATCAAGTTTGATTTTGCCGATTGCTTGGACTGCATCAACATGAAAATATACTTTTGGATGTTTTGCGATAATTTCACCAATTTCTTGAAGTGGTTGAAGTGTTCCAACTTCGTTATTGACAGCCATAATTGACACCAAAATCGTTGTTGGTCGAATTGCTGCTGCAACTGCTTGGGGATCGACGCGACCTTTATGATCAACTGGTAAATACGTAACTTCAAAACTGAAGTTTTTTTCAAGTTGTTGCATCGTGTCATAAACTGACGGATGCTCCGTCATCGAAGTAATCATATGATTCCCACGTTGACGATTAGCAAAAGCGACACCACGAATTGCTAAATTATTTGCCTCAGTTGCACCACTTGTAAAAATTAATTCTTGGGGCTGTACTTGAAGTAATTTTGCGGTTGCCACTTTGGCTTTTTGTAGCAATGTTGCCACTTTACCACCAAAATTATGGAGTGAATCCGGGTTAGCGAATAGTTCCTCATTTACTTTCGTAAACGTTTGTAACACTTCAGGATGTACTGGTGTTGTTGCACTATAATCTAAATAAATCATCTTTTTCACCACTTTCTTCGACACGCCCAAACGTCGTGCTCATATCGCCACAATTTTAACAAAAAAAATTGTAAAAGTCATTAATTTATCGATATCTTCGTAAATTAACGTCAACAAAGTCAGAAAAAGACGATCACTGACCGTCTTTCTGGTTATACGAGTGTTGTTTGCTCGTCATCACTATGGAGTTTTTTCTCATATAATTCAACTAATTTTCGATATGTTCCTGGTTCAACTGCTTCTAATACGTTTAAAACAATTTCTAAACTTGCGGTATATTGACCACTTGTGAAATACATTTCCGATTGGATTAAGTCATTGTCGATTTTCGGTGAAAGTCCGCGATAGCGATTCGCATACACAATCCCTTTTTCTGTTAAATGCACTGTTTTCACAATCACACTTGTTTCTTTGTATAATTTCGCGGTTAAATGTTGTGCTGTTTCTAACGCCTCATTTAATTGCTCAATATCAACAAGTTCATTTTGAAGTAATGTTTGAACTAAATCGATAGCATCAAGCGCTTCGTGCATTTTTTGATTATAATTTGCTGTCACAATTGGAATTCTTGTTTTTGCTAAACGGCGACGGGCTAAATGAATAATTTTTTGTAATTGTTCAAGTTCATTTTGCGCATGATTTTCATCTTTTTTCGTCGCATCAACATATGTTTGTACAGCTAGTAGTTGCTCATATATTGTTTGTGTTGCCGTAAGTAATTTTTCAATATCATTCAGCAAGTAAACATAAGCACTCTGTTTTTCAGTTAACTTTGTATCAATTAATAAATAGTCGGCTTCTAAATTTGGCACTTGCTGTTGCAATTCTGTAAATTGAGCAACTTCTTCTTCAAGCAGTTGATACCGGCTCGCAATTTGTTGCCAGTTTGTTTGAACTTTATCATAATATTTGTACACATCACGTAATGAATCACGTAATGAAACAATTTGTTTTTCAACTTTTTCACGTGCACGTTGCTCTTTTGTTAGCACAGTAAACGTTTGATTAACTTCCGCTTTTAATTTTTTGAGCAATGGTTCAACTTCACCTAAAGCAAAATCTCTCAATAGTTGGCCGATTTGTTGCATCTCAATTTCAAAACGTTCATACTTTTCTTCAAGTTGTAACCCTTGGAGCGTATAGCCTTGTTTTTCTAACTTCTGTTGTAATACTCTGACTTCTTCAATCCGAGTAATCATATTTTGGTAGACAACATGTTGTTTCGGCAATTGTACCAAGACATCATGAGTATTCATTAACACAACTGAAAATTGTGAGAACGCTTTTTCAATTTCATCTAAGTCTGAACCTTGCACTGCTTGATTCATGCCTTGTTCTGCTTCATTAGCTTGAGTAAATAATTCTTGTAATTTCTCTTCGTATTTCATTAATAACGTGCCGTTTGCTGCATAGGTTTTTTTCAACTGTAAACTAAAATTCTTTAGCTCAATCACACGTTCACGATATTGTTCAACATTTTCAATAAACTTATTTATTTTTATAATCAACGCATCAATTGACTGCTCTTCTGTAACAAGTAATTGTTGCGCTTCTAACATAGCTCGATCTGCTTCTTGATAGTGCCGTTTTTTTAATGCTTCTTCAGTTTCACTGACAAATGTTGCAATTTGTGATTTTAAATCATGTTTCATTAATTGCCATTCTTCACGCCAATGCGTAAAGTTCGCTTGTGTTTGTTCGGTTTCTAATTTTCGTAATCGACTTAAGGCTGGGTCAACATCTAAATTGATAATTCGCAATTTTTCACTTTCAAGTTTCTCAATTTGATTCAAATATTTGACTTTTTTTACTCGTGCCATTGTTAACCAAATTACAACTACGACAAAAATAATAGTAAGCATAATTCCTAAACCAACAATTAACATTCTTTGTGTTAATGCGGCATCTATTGTTTGTTGTAAGAAATCCATGAGAATAAGTCCCCCAAAATTTATTTTTTTAGTCTATAAATAGCGTTTTCATTAACTTACGCCTTAAAATTCTTTTCTATTTCAATCATATCAAATTTTTTTATAAAATACTATCTGTTAATATTAAATTAAACCAATTGCTTTTAATTTGCGAATTGTGTAGAATAGTAAATGCATGAAATAGCAGCGACTATCATAATCATTTGTGATTTGAGCCACCTGAAGGGGTGTTAAGTATCTTACCTGAGCTGCCAGGTAAAGGAACAGCTTAATGGTTACACATCATGATTTGCTTATGGTAGCTGAATTGTCTTATGCCGAAAATACAATACAGTAGGAGGACGAACTATTATGGCTCGTTACACAGGACCAAGCTGGCGTTTATCACGTCGTTTAGGAATCTCATTATCAGAAACAGGTAAGGAATTAAACAAACGTCCTTACGCACCAGGACAACACGGGAAACGCCGTACAAAATTGTCTGAGTATGGAAAACAATTACAAATGAAACAAACTGTACGTCACATGTATGGATTAAATGAACGTCAATTCCGTACGTTATTTGATCGTGCAGGTAAAGCACAAGGGAAACACGGTGAAAACTTCTTAATCTTATTAGAATGTCGCCTTGATAACTTAGTTTACCGTATGGGATTAGCTCGCACTCGTCGTGCAGCTCGTCAATTAGTAAACCACGGTCACATCGTTGTTGACGGACGTCGTACTGACATTCCTTCATACATCGTAAAACCAGGACAAACGATTACTGTACGTGAAAAATCACGTAAATTAGCAGCAATCACTGAAGCTTTAGAATCTACTGTATCTACAGTTGAGTTCGTATCATTCGATGCAAACACAATGTCAGGTACGTTCGTTCGTTTAGCTCAACGTTCTGAGTTAAACCAACAAATCGATGAGCAATTAATCGTAGAATTCTACAACCGTTAATCTTTAGCGGTTGCTCCTCGCGAAAAAAGCTCCACCTGGAGCTTTTTTCTTACCAAAGTCAAACTTAAGCAACATGACACTACACACACTTTGTTGTTTAAGCAAGACAAAAGCGACTCTTTAATAGAGTCGCTTTTTTATTTATTTTCATATCCTCAATTGAAATATCAAATTGCACGAGTTTTTGAAAACCAATATATAATTGATTAAACAAGTAATTCTAGTCTTGTTGTAAATGTTCTTGAGGTGAATCATAACCAAGGATTTTACGATGTAGTGTATTACACCAATTTTGAATATGAGCGATTTGTTCATGTGAAATATTACTCATTCGTGTTCCTTTCGGTAAGAAGCGGCGAATCAGTCCATTGTGTCGTTCATTTGTCCCACTTTCCCAAGAAGCATAGGGTGAGCGAAATACACTTTGGTAGCTACATATGTCTCAAGTTATGTCAATGATGCAAACTCACTCCCATTGTCAGCAGTGATAGTCTTAAAGACGTGATTGAAATTTGTAGTTCCAAGTTCAAGGTGAAGTTGAGCGAGACACTGATCAACAGCAATAG
>JBOFSL010000328.1:0-10611 GCA_051651525.1 Culicoidibacterales bacterium
ATGGAACATTCATTACAAATTCTCGAATTTAATCGTGTCATCGAGCAACTCGTGCCGTATGCGGCAACAAGTCTTGGGAAAGAAAAAGTTAAACAATTAAAACCAAGCACAAATTACGATACAATCAAAAATTGGCAACAAATCACAGCTGAAGCAGCGCGAATCTGTTTAGCAAAAGATACAGCTCCACTAGGTGGTGTCTATAATATCAAAGAAGCATTATTACGTTCAAAAGTAGATGCGACGTTAAGTGCACCTGAAATTATGGAAGTTGGATCACATTTATATGCGATCATTCAAATGAAAAGTTTCACGCGTGAATTACAAGAACTCGGGGAATACCCACAATTTTTTAATTTAGTGAATCAATTAGAGCAACAACCAGATTTATACCGCGTGATTCAAAATACCATTGATGATAACGGAAAAATTGTTGATACAGCGTCAATTGTTTTGCGTCAAATTCGCGCGCAAATGAAAATTACTGAAAACTCAGTGCGAGAAAAGTTAAACCGAATGGTGCAAACACATCGCGATAAATTAACCGATGGAATTGTGACGATTCGTAATAATCGCTATGTAATCCCAGTCAAAATTGATTACAAAAATACGTTTGGTGGGATGATTCATGATCAATCATCATCAGGTTCGACCGTCTTTATTGAGCCTGAGGCTGTTGTTGCTTTGAATAATAAATTAGCACAATTATTCGCAAATGAAAAAACAGAAATCGAACGAATTTTACGTGATTTAACCTTACAAATTAAAGCTGAGGCAGATAGTTTGTTAGCAAATTTACTTGTTTTTGCTGAAATTGATTTTATGTTTGCGAAAGCTCGGTATGCGCTTGCAACGCAAGCAGTGAAACCAGTGTTAAATACCAATGGCGAAATTCACTTGTTACAAGCACGTCATCCTCTCATTGAACCTGAAAATATTGTGCCAAATGATATCATTTTAGGAAAAACCTATACTTCAATTGTCATTACTGGACCAAATACGGGTGGGAAAACCGTCACGTTAAAAACTGTTGGATTATTGACGCTAATGGCTCAAGCGGGTTTGCATATTCCAGCGATGGAAAAAAGTGAATTAGCCGTTTTTAATCATGTCTTTGCCGATATTGGTGATGAACAGTCGATTGAACAAAGTTTGTCAACTTTTTCATCGCATATGAAAAATATTGTCACAATTATTGATAACTTATCATACAATTCACTCGTCTTATTTGATGAATTAGGCAGTGGGACTGATCCAAAAGAGGGATCTTCACTGGCGATTGAAATTTTAGAGTATATGCAGAAAAAAGAAGCTCGAGTAATTGCAACGACGCATTATCCGGAATTAAAAGCATATGGCTATGAAAATGATTCAGTGATTAATGCGAGTGTTGAATTTGATATTGATACATTACGTCCAACATATAAATTATTACTCGGAATCCCAGGACGTTCGAATGCCTTTGAAATTTCAAAACGGCTTGGGTTGCCAGATTTCATCATTGATCGCGCCCGCGAACATGCTCAACTTGAAACGAGTGAAATGACTGAAACGATTCAACGTTTAGAGTCAGAAAGTATTCGTTTACAACAAACGCGTGAATTGGCTCAAAGTCAGCAAGCCGAAGTAAATAGCTTACGTGAAGAAATGAAATTACAAAAACAATCATATGAACGTCAAAAGCAACAAATGATTGATAAGGCGAAAAAGGAAGCGAATGAATATTTAAAACGTGCACAACAGCAAGCAGATCAAATTATTAGTGACCTCAAACTTGTGCATGCTGAAAATGTGAAGGAGCATGAATTAATTGCCGCTCGTACTGCTTTAAAAAATGCCAAATATGATGAGCGTCGTGGGATTGCTAGACCAACGACACGTGTTGATTTACAAGTTGGTGATTTAGTGAAAGTTGCAACCTTGGGAAGCAACGGCGAAATTATGCGGGAAATAAAACCGGGTTTGTGGGAAGTCAAAATTGGTCGGATGAGTATGAAAGTCAAAGATGAAGACTTACTCTTTGAAAAACGCCGAACAGCGAAAGAAAAATCAAGTAAACGTGTTGGTATCAAAGGTGAACGTCAAATAGTTGGCATGAAGCTTGATTTGCGTGGGAAACGCTTTGAAGAAGCAATGATTGAATTGGATCATTATTTAGATAAAGCAGTACTCATGAATTATCCAAGTGTGTCAATTATCCATGGTCATGGAACTGGAGCAATTCGCAAAGGCGTTCACGAGCATTTGAAACAAAGTAAAATTGTCAAAACATATCGTCTCGGTGGTGCCGGTGAAGGTGGTGTTGGAGCAACTGTCGTAGAATTCAAATAATTATGAGCCATTCGGATTGGTACATACTTTACAGTTGCTAGGCAGCATCAATAAAAAGATTGCCTTTCAATAAAACATTCTCTATAATGGAAACAATCAAGAAAAAATTGGTGCATGTTAGTATACAATGGCAAAAAAGGTAGGGTATACTAACAACAACATATTAGGAGGAATTAAAAATGGCAGTACACGTAACAACAGTCGAAGAATTTCAAGCAAAAGTAGCAAGTGGGAACTATTTAGTTGATTTTTATGCAACATGGTGTGGACCATGCCAAATGTTATTACCAGTGTTAGAAGAAGTAACACCAACATTAGCAGAATCAGCAGTAGAAATTTTAAAAGTAAATGTTGATGAATTGCCACAATTAGCACAACAATATGGAGTAATGAGCGTGCCAAGCTTATTCGTAGTTGCTGATGGGAAAATCAAAAATAGTGAAGCAGGGTTCAAACCAGCAGATGCATTAGTTGACTGGGTAATCGCAAGTTTAGCATAAAAAAATAAAGTATAAGACTAGACAAAAAATACCTATAAGGGTATAATGGAAATATAGAAAAATATCTATTTATTAGGAGGAATTAAAAATGGCAGTAAACGTAACAACAGTCGAAGAATTTCAAGCAAAAGTAGCAAGTGGGAACTATTTAGTTGATTTTTATGCAACGTGGTGTGGACCATGCCAAATGTTATTACCAGTGTTAGAAGAAGTAACACCAACATTAGCAGGATCATCAGTAGAAATTTTAAAAGTAAATGTTGATGAATTGCCACAATTAGCACAACAATACGGAGTAATGAGCGTGCCAAGCTTATTCGTAGTTGCTGATGGGAAAATCAAAAATAGCGAAGCAGGTTTCAAACCAGCAGATGCATTAGTTGATTGGGTAATTGCAAGTTTAGCATAAACCGATAAGCAGCTCAAAATAAGAGTTGCTTTTTTTATCTACAAAAGAAAACGCTTGTAAACGTTAGGTAGAAGCTATAAACTAAAAATGTAAATGATAAACAGAAGCGCTAAATAATTTAGCCGGCTTAACAAGGTCACCGTTGAATCAATACAGGTAGGGGAAACTAAATAGTGAAAGCGAACAAAAGTGAGTAAACAGGTTACTTATTTTTATTCGCTTTTTAATTTTTAATATCCTTTACGCCCCGTAATGATGCAAACTCTGTTATACTTAGAAAGCAAAAATATTGTCGAGAAGATAATAGGAGGAATTAAAAATGGCAGAACGTTTACAAAAAGTAATAGCAAATGCAGGATTTTGCTCGCGCCGTAAGGCAGAGGAAATGATTTTAAATGGACAAGTCACAGTCAATGGAAAAGTTGTCCGTGAATTAGGAACGAAAATTGAAGGACACGAAAAAGTTGAAGTGAGTGGTGTACCTGTTGAAACTGAATCAAAAGTATACTTCATTTTAAATAAACCAAAAAATATGATTTCAGCTGTAAGTGATGATCGTGAACGTGCAGTCATTACAGACTGTTTCTCAACGCGTGATGTGGCACAACGTATTTATCCGGTTGGTCGTCTTGATTATGATACATCAGGTGCCTTAATCGTGACAAATGATGGTGAATTTGCAAACTTAATGATGCACCCAAGTGGTGAAATTGAGAAAGTTTATGTCGCAAAAGTTCGTGGACATGTGACAAATGCAGAAATTTTCAAATTAGAAAAAGGTGTAAATATTGATGGACGTTTAACAGCGCCAGCAAAAGCACGCGTCTTATCATATGACCGTCGTTCAGATACGTCAATGGTTCGCCTTGTCTTACATGAAGGACGGTATCACCAAGTTAAACGGATGTTCGAGAACCTTGGATTTGCTGTCCGTAAATTACGTCGGACACATTTCTCATTCTTAACAGTGGATGATTTAGCACCAGGTGAATGGCGTCGTTTATCAAATAACGAAGTGCGTCAATTACGTGAGTTAGCAACACACGGAAAACAAACAGTTTATTAATAAAAAATCATTTCCCCTTTGGCAATAGCATGCTATAATGTTGAAAAATATTGAGCTTGTAGGGGGCATGAGAGGTGAAGGGACGGAATCTTCGCCTTTTTTTGTTCCTTGAATCAGAAAGGGGGATGGTTGTATGTTTTTGACATATTTAGGCCATTCAGCAGTGTATTTTGGAAATAATGAGTATCAAGTAATTATCGATCCATTTATTACGGGTAATCCGCAAATAAATATGAGTCTAGACTCACTTAAAGTGACACATGTCCTCGTGACTCACGGCCATGAAGATCACATCGGTGACGCAATCGCCTTGTGTCAAAGAGAACAAGCAACATTTATTGCCAATTATGAAATTTGTCAATATGCGAAAGAGCAAGGTGTGGAAATAGTTGTGCCACTGAATATTGGCGGTAAAATAGCTATGCCATTCGGTAGTGTGAAGTTAGTTACTGCAGTTCATAGTTCAACTATTCAAACCACAGAAGGAATGTGTCGTCCAGCCGGTTTAGCCGGAGGGTTTGTAATTGAATTTTTCCACCGGCGCTTTTATCACGCAGGAGATACTGCATTGACGATGGATTTAAAATTATTGAAAATGAAAAAAAATCGGTTTGATATTGCCTTTTTACCAATTGGTGGAATTTATACGATGGATTATGAAGATGCCATTGTTGCTACGAAGTGGATACAACCGAAAGTTGTGATTCCAATCCATTACGATACATTTGCTGAGATTAAACAATCAGTCAAACCGTTTGCCCACGCCTTCAAAAAAGGAAAAACATTGTGTAAAGTGATGAAACCTGGGACAACAATTCGTGGGAGTTATGAAAAAATACCGTTAAAATAAGTGTGATATGCCAAATCTTTTGTGAATTATGTTATGATACAGCAAGAAAAGGAGAGTAAGTGTATGGAAGAACGGAGAAAACATTTTCTCACTGATTTAGGCTCATATGTGAGTATTGTCATTTATATTATTACTGCTGTTGCGAAGCTCGTCTTTGCTTCGCTATTTCAATCAACCGCATTATTTGCCGATGGATTAAATAGTGCTTCGGATGTGGTATCAACGATCATTATTTTAGTTGGTGGAAAACTTTCACGTCGCCCAGGTGATGATCATCATCGCTATGGTCATAAGCGAATTGAACAAATCGCTGCAATGGTTGCTTCATTTATTATGTTTTACATCGGGATACAAGCGTTTATGGCAGGAATTGAAAAAATGATTTCACCACAATTAGAAGCACCGAATTTATTCGCGGCTGTAGTAGCGGGAGTTTCAGCACTTTTGATTTTCGGGTCAGCTTTGTTCAATTTCAAATTATTTGAAAAAACAAAAATGATGTCAAATAAAGTTGTCGCTAAACATAATGTTTCGGATGCTTTAACAGCAATGGGAGCAGTAGTTGCGATTGTGGCTGCTCAATTAAATATGCCATGGATTGATCCGCTAGCTTCGTTAGTAATCGCCTTCTTTATTTTACAGACGGCCTATGAAATTTTTATGGAAGCGAGTAATCAATTAATTGATGGATTTGATACTGCTGATTTAGAACATTTCAATAATTTAATTGCCACAGTACCTAAAGTTGAAAAAGTTCAACAATTACGAGGGCGAAAATTAGGTGATACAATTAATGTTGAGGTCACAATTCAAGTCGATGGAACAATGACTGTTTTTGAAGGTCACACAATTGCGGATCAAGTTGAAGAGATTTTAATCACGCAAACTGATGTTCGTCATGTTGTTGTTCATGTTGAGCCAAATAATAGCCATTAAAACTGTAGGTTTCCTGCAGTTTTTTTATTTTTTCACAAAGATGAACGAAATTAAGTGTTAATATGTTTAAACGAAAGGATTTTTTTTGAAAAGCTCAAGAAAAAACAAATTAATTCACAAAAAATTAAGGCTAAAATTTGATGAGTAGTGTATGATTAATTTAAATATAAATGATTGAAAAAGGGGAAATTTACTATGACTAAAATTTTAATAGTTGAAGATGAAAAAGATATTGCTCGCTTTATGGAACTAGAATTAAAATATAATGGGTATGAAGTGACAGTTGCTAATGATGGGATTACTGGTTTGGAATTAGCTTTAAGCGTAGAGTATTCACTTATTTTACTCGACTTAATGTTGCCAGAAATTGATGGAATGGAAATTTGCCGTCGTATTCGTGAAGTGAAAACAACACCAATTATTATGGTTACAGCAAAACATTCAATCGAAGAACGTGTAGCAGGATTAGACTTTGGAGCTGATGATTATTTAGCAAAACCATTTGATATGGAAGAGTTATTGGCACGTGTTCGTGCAACGTTACGTCGTATTGAATCATCACCATTACAAAAAGATAACGCCTTAAAATGCGGAGCAATTTTAATGAATCTTGATGCGCATGAAGTGATGCAAGATGAAAGATTAGTTGAATTAACAAAAACTGAATTTGCATTATTACGTTTATTCTTAGAAAATGTCAATCGTGTTCAAACACGTGACGATATTTTAAAATTTGTTTGGGGTGATACAAACTTCGTTGAACACCAAATCATTGATGTGTATATCAAACATTTACGCGATAAAATTGGTCGTGAAACAATTCAAACGGTTCGCGGAGTTGGTTATATCATGAAAGAACAACAGCCACAGGCGTAATCAGAATGAAAAAATTTTATCAAAAAATTCGTGAACGCGTGTATAAACTTTCAATTTTATATAAATTCACATTCGTTATTACTTTAGTTTTTCTTGTTTGTTTCTTAGCACTGACGGCATTAGCCCAACCAGTTGCTACGAATTTAGCAATTGAATATGCACACCGAAGTATGACACAACGTCTGAAAATAATGAGAACCGATGGATTTATTGATGGTGAGATTAATGAGCTATACGCACGTTCACTCATCCAAACTGGTGAACTTTTCAGTGTTCAGAAGGTTTCAACAGGTGAAGAAATTTTTCAAATCAATGAAATTGAAGCTTTTATTCCGGAGCCTGATTTGGCAAATATTACGAATCAACATGTTATTCGCGTAGAAACAGTGGCTGAAACCGAAGAAGGCGAGAAATATATGTTGATTATGTATGCTGACATTAGTGCAACTACTGAGCCGTACTTGAATGCGTATTATCGGTATATCGTGCCGTTAATTTCAACGAATGGTCTCTTGTTGACATTGGCTGGTGTCTTCACTGTTATGTACTTAACGCGGAGAATTCAAACATTTACCGAGAAAATGCGATTAATCCGTGAAAATGGCTATCAAGAAGAATTACCAAATGTGTATTCACAAGATGAAATTGGGGAAATGATTGCAGTTTTCAATGAAATGATTTGTCATTTTCAAGAATTACATGAAGCACAAAAACAATTTGTCAGTGATGCGTCCCACGAGTTGAAAACACCACTAGCAATTATTGAAGGAAATGCGCAACTTATCGAAAAATGGGGAAAAAAAGATCCGCAAATTTTGGATGAGTCAATTCCAGCTTTACGCCGCGGGGTTGATCGTGCACGAATGTTAATTGATGATTTATTGATGCTTAGTAGAATGGGTAATTTACAAGAAGGTAAAATTTTACCACTACATCTTGAAGGTTTAATCGTACAATATGTTAAAGATCTCGAAATTGTCCATCCAGATGTAAGTTTTGAATTGGAACTTGAGCCTATTACTTATCCAATAGAACCAGTTGATTTTAGCAAAATCGTAAATATTTTCATTGAAAATGGAATTAAGTACAGTGCTGATAAACCGGAAATTTGCGTACGATTGACTCAAATCAAAAATGGCTTTGAAGTTCGCGTGAAAGATTCTGGAATTGGAATTTCACCAGAACACCAACAACATATTTTTGAACGTTTTTATCGGGTTGATTCGTCAAGAAGCCGAGAAACTGGCGGTAATGGAATCGGCTTAGCAGTAGCGAAAAAAATTGTTTTAAAATATAAAGGTCAAATTTTTGTTGAAAGTCAACCAGGTGAAGGATCAACATTTATTGCGCAATTTAAAGATAAAGAATAAAAGGAAGAGAATGCGTGTTTCACATTCTCTTCCTTTTAATTTTGCCAAAAAAACAGTATAATAGAAGAAATATGGAAAAAAGGAAAAAACTTTATGAATATGAAAGCGAAATTTATTCTCGGAATGCAACTTCTGTTACTGGCATTGTATAATTTAGCCCACCCAGTGACACCAACATTGCTAGAAGAAATTCAGGCGCCAGTGTATGTTTTCGGTGTATTATTAGCAATTATGTCACTCATGCAATTATTCTTTGCACCGTTTTGGGGTCGGATTTCTGATCGTTTTGGACGAAGAATTATGTTTTTAGGTCCGCTCGGTTACGCCGGAGCGCAGTTGCTATTTGCGTTTGCAACGACACCACTCACGCTCTTTATTGCTCGAGCAGTTGCCGGTATCTTTGCGGTGATTACCTTTACGGTCAATATGGCGTATTTAGCGGATCAAACATTACCAGAGCAACGTGGACGAGCGATGACATTATTGGCAATGATGAGTTCATTAGGAACATCGATTGGCTATTTTATTGGTGGTCAATTTGGATTAATTGGTTATCAAATTCCATTTTTTGTCCAATTTTTTGTTGGGATAGGAATTGCCGGAATTTTATGGCTTGTGACGCGAAATGAGTTAGGAAATGTTCAAACACAAACACAAACACGCATAAAACCAAAACAATCGTTACGGATATTATTCGAACATGAACAGCGAAAAACGTTACTGCCATTATTAGGAATCACATTCTTTAGTGTATTAGCATATGTTGCCTACAATGGCACAATTCCCTACTATTTAACAGAACAATATGGTGCTGATTCAGCAAGTGTTGGAAATTTTGTTGCATGTATTAATTTAATGGCAGTTGCCGTAAACTTTGGGTTACTACCAATTCTAAAACGCTATGTCAAAGAGTACAATGCGCTCGTTGGAGCTTTGGTGCTATCCTTCATTGTCATGATTGGGATATTACTCCCAAGCGGATTAGGTATTTTCTTTATTCTTGGTGCGATGTTCGTCGCTGGCTATACACTTATGCTAGCAATGACACAAACGTTGATTTCGAATCAAGTCACAGCAACTGATCAAGGAATGATTTTAGGTTTGCGTCAGTCATTTCAAGCGTCAGGGCAAGTAGTTGGCTCATTAGCAGCAGGTATGCTGTTTTCCATTCATTTATATTTTCCGTTTTTCTTAACCCTAATTGCACTAGGTATTGCCATTACAATTAGTATTCAAGCGAGAAAAAACGTAAGGAGTAGAAGTTAAAGTATGTTACAAAAAATAAATCACTTTATTCGCGAAATGTTTCCATTACGTGTGATTAAAACAAGTTTATCTGTCTTTCTAGCAGCAACATTAGCTGGTGTGCTCGGATTTGATAGCACGTTTTTTGCCGGATTAGGTGCAGTAAAAAGTATGGGATTCTCAATCCAAGAATCTTTTGAAACAATGAAAAATCAGATTATTGCGAATGCGGCAGCAGTACTTGTCAGTATCATTATTGCGTTCACAATAGGATTATCGCCATTTTCAGCCGGAATTGGAATTTTCATCGTAATTAACTTATTGAATTATTTCAAACTTAAAGGCACATATGTCATGGCGGGAATCACGCTATGTTCAATGATTCTTGTCTCAGATACAACGATGACCGTATTACAACGCTCGTATGATCGTTTCACATTGATGACAATTGGATTGTTAGTTTCTTTCTTAGTGAATATTTTTATTTTCCGTCCAAATTATCAAATGAAAGTAGACGAGTATCTTCAAAGTTTAGTCAAGAAAACAAATCAATTTTTTGATATTGCGCAGACAGGAACATTGAATCAAAATTTACTCCAAAATATCAAAAGTGAATATCAATTATTGAAACGTTATGTATTTGCAGCGAAAAGCGATGAGTCAATTGCTGAACGGTTCCGGTATGAACACGTCCAACAGCTGTCGGCCTTAGAGCTGTATTTGATCGAAACCGATATAAAAATCAAGTTAATTGAACGATTAAGTCAACTTGATTGGATTGAAACCGACGTGTACCAACAACTTCAGCAATTGTTTGAAATTGAATTACTTGTTGAAACTGAGTTGTCACAAGCGCTGATAGTTCAAGAAATTGATACGATCCAAAAACAGCAATTTCAAAAAACGTATGCAAAATTATTTAATTATTTCCAAGGCTATATTGAATTTGAAAATATTCAAGCACATGATGCCATTCGTGTACTTGATTTGATTTCGATGTATGTCGTGAAGACCGAACAACTCTTTGC
>JBOFSL010000329.1:0-1037 GCA_051651525.1 Culicoidibacterales bacterium
AAAATACTCGGCTCTCCAACAATCCCACGTGTTATTGAGAGACGTTGTTTTTGGCCGCCGGAAAAATTACTGCCACGTTGATACACTTCCGAATCATAGCGTGACTCTAGGCGTTCGATAAACTCTTTTGCTTGTGAAATGCCCGCTGCATACTCCATTTGTGGTAGTGTTGCATCAAATTTACCATGACGAATATTTTGTGATACCGTCCCAGAAAACAAGAGCGCTTGTTGTAAAACAATCGCCACACTTTGACGGAGTGATTGCTTCGGAATTTGTTGCAAATCAATTCCACCTATTAAAATTTGTCCTTGTTCAACTTCGTAAAGTCGAGCAAGCAACTGCACGAGTGTCGTTTTACCCGAACCAGTTGCCCCGACAATTCCGATAAATTCACCCGCTTTCGCTGTAAATGAAACATCACGTAAAGTTGGCGTTTCATCACCCTGATAAGTGAATGAAACATGTTTAAAACAAACATCACCAACTAATTTCAAACTTTCACCAGTTTCATACTGAATTTCTGATTCTGTTACAAAAATTTCTTGAATCCGGCGCATTGAAACCATTGCCCGTGAAACAGTAATCAATAACGTCCCGCCGATAATCAGTGCCATCATAATTTGGAATAAATAACTCGTAAACGAAACAACTTCGCCAATTACAGCCGGATTACTTGCTGCTAAGTCGCTTGCAAAATAAATCGCTGAGCCAACTGCTAAATTAGCGAATAACATAAAGGTTGGAATCACTGTCGAAAAAATATGACCAATTGAAATTGTTGTCTGCGATAATTGGTCACTATTATTTTTAAAACGTGCTATTTCTTGTCGTTCTTGAACAAATGATTTGACAACACGGACACCTTCAAAGTTTTCTTTAATCACCGTATTGACTTGATCCAAACTCTTTTGTAACTTTTTGAAAAATGGAATTGCTCGACTCAATGCCAATCCTAATAAAATAAGCACACTGACAATCAATAACACAATAATCCACCATAACTCTGGTAATGCTGCCATTGCTAAAATAAAACT
>JBOFSL010000330.1:0-18808 GCA_051651525.1 Culicoidibacterales bacterium
ACCATGCAAAAAGGCAATACCCTGAGAAAGTAACGTTAAACTCGTTGCCAATCGATGAATTTCTTGCAACATAACTGTATGTCCTGATGGATACTCAATTTGGAAAAAATCCCACATTGTATGATTATCATGACATTCGACGTAGTTAATACACTCTTCTGGGTTTTTAAATAAATTCACTTGTCCATAAATCCCTAAACTCGCTGTTAATAGGTCAGGTATTTTTTTATTAAAATGATGTGAACCTGTAACTATTCCTGTTTGTTGATTATCACCTTTACGAATCGTATCGCCTTTTAATGAATCTCGGAACACGTCATTAAAATGACCAATTTTCGGTATCTCTTTTGAATTAAACATATGGGCTTTTTCTGATTCAGCTAATGCTGTTGGCATGTTCCAACCTTCACCATATAACATAATTGTTGGATCGATTTGCGTTAAGGTTTCTCGAATTTCATTCATCGTCTCGATATCCAAAATACCCATCAAGTCAAATCTAAACCCATCAACTCCAAATTGTTCTACCCAATACCGAACTGAATCAACAATATATTTGCGAACCATTTTGCGTTCACTAGCAATATCATTGCCACAGAATGTTCCATTTGACATTTGACCGTGGTGATCATGTCGGAAGAAATAACCAGGAACTGTTTTCTCAAAGGCATGCGTTTTATGATTATACACATGATTATAGACAACATCCATATTAATCCGCATACCTGCCTGATGGAACTTGGCAATCATTTCTTTCAGCTCAACTAAGCGTGCATATGGGTCGTTTGGCTTTGTTGCATAACTTCCCTCTGGGACATTATATTGTACCGGATCATATCCCCAATTATACAATTGGAATTGATCGAGTTCATCAACACTCCCAAAATCATAAAATGGTAAAATTTGCACGTGTGTAACACCCATGTTTTTCAAATAATCAAAGCCTAGGGTTTCACCATTTTTTTCGACATTCTCTGTCATACCTGTAAATTTTGCTCGATTACGGAATCCTGCTTCTGCTTGAACTGTAAAATCACGAATGTGAATTTCGTAAATAATTGCATCCGTAAAATGGTTCAGTGGTTCGCGTTTTTCTAAATAACTATTGATTTTCGTGATTTTTTGAGTATCAACAATATAATTATCTTTTCCATTTGCTGATGACGCACGTGCATATGGATCAATTGTTTGGTACCACTTTCCATCTAAACAAGTGAGGTAATGATACATGTATCCTTCATAATCACCATCTAACTCTGCCGAGTATACACCTTTTATTTCGCGATTCATTGGTAAAACCTGAGTATTATTCGCTTTACTTACTACTGCGTAGACTTCCGTTGCAGTTGGTGCCCATAGTTTTAACGTTGTTTTCGCTTTTTCATAAACGGCACCCAAATCATTTTTTTCATAGTAATAGTCTTCATCAAAGCGTACAGTCCGAACGATCTCACGCATGCGTAAAACACTGCGATTCCCACGGTGATCAATCACTTCATACGCTTGTCCTATTGCCAATTCATGATGTGGAATTAAATAATAATTAATGTATGATTCTTTTGTTTCGTATCCACTGACTGTTAATGGTGTATTCCCATACTCTGGTAGTGTTAAAAAGAAATGCATTCCCTTTTGATCGAATTCAATCGGCATTTCTACAGTTATTAGTGAATAGTCATCTAAATACGCTTTAAATTCACGAAACATTTTGCTTCCCCCTTTAATTTGCAAAAAAGGCAGCTTCGCTGCCTCTTTCCCATTGTTTATTTTTCAAAACGAATTTTTTTAATTTTCCAAATATCATCAACATAATTTTGAATTGTTCGATCACTTGTAAAGAATCCTGATTGAGCAATATTATTTATACACATTGTTCCCCATTGTTGCGTTGGATATAAACGGTTCAACTTCGCTTGTGCTTTTGCATATGAATCAAAATCAGCGAATAAGAAGTATTCATCATTATTATCAATTAAATCGTGAATAATGACATCAAATTCATCTTGAGAAATATGACTTCCAAAGAAGAATTGAGGGTTGTGAATTTGTTGAATGACTTTCGATAATCGCGCATCTCGTTCAATCCACTTTTTCGCATGATAAATATGGCTATTTCTCAATTGATTCACTTCTTCAGTCAACATTCCGAAAATCGCAATATTTTCATCACCAACTAAATCATAAATTTCAACATTGGCTCCATCCATTGTTCCAACCGTCAAAGCACCATTCATCATGAACTTCATATTTCCAGTACCACTCGCTTCTTTTCCTGCTGTTGAAATTTGTTCACTAATATCTGCTGCTGGGAATAAAATTTCTGCTAAACGGACATTGTAGTTCGGTAAAAAGATGACTTGTAATTTTTGGTTAACCTTTGGATCGTTATTGATTTTATGCATTAATTCATTGATTAACTTGATTACTTTCTTAGCAAAATAATATCCTGGTGCTGCTTTCGCTGCAAAGATAAATGTTTGCGGTTGAATCGTAAAGTCTTGATTTGATTTTAATTCATTGTAAAGGTACATAATATGTAGCACACTCAACATTTGACGTTTATATGCATGCAAACGCTTAATTTGAATATCAAAAATCGAATCCGGATTGACGATATATCCTGTTTCTTTCAAGATATAATCCGCTAAAATTTGCTTGCGTTCACGTTTCACATCGGTAAAGGCTGTTAAAAATTGTTGTTTTTTATTGAATGCTGTTAATTTGGTGAATTGGTGTTCAGGATCTTTCAACCATTCATTCCCAATATTTTCCGTAATTAAGTTCGCTAATTTTGGATTAGCATAAGCTAACCAACGACGATGTGTAATTCCGTTTGTTTTATTATTAAATCTACCTGGATATAATTCATTAAATTGTTTCATTTCTTGTGTTATTAACAATTCTGTATGGAGTGCGGCTACACCATTCACACTATACGCACCATGAACTGCTAAATGTGCCATGTGGACATTTCCATCCGCAATAATTGCCAAGCTACGTACATCACTTTCTTGACAACCACGTGCAATTAACCAACCGCAGTAGCGACGGTTAATTTCTTCAATAATTTGATACACTCGTGGTAATAACGATTGAATCATTCCTGTTGGCCATTTCTCAAGTGCTTCTGATAACAACGTATGGTTTGTATAAGCAACAGTTTGCGTCACAATTCCCCATGCTTTTTCCCAAGAGTAATTATATTCATCCATTAATAAGCGCATTAATTCTGGAATTACTAATGTTGGATGCGTATCATTAATTTGAATACATACTTTTTCATGGAAATTATCTAATGAATCATTTTGTTGTAAATGACGATCGATAACCCATTGTACACCTGCACTACTAAAGAAGTACTGCTGTTTTAAACGTAAGATTTTCCCATCCCATGTTGTGTCATCTGGATATAAGAAGTTTGAAATTGCGCGTGTTTCTTTTTCGTATTGATCAAAATCACTATTGGCAATCGGATAATCCGCACTCACTTCGGCTTTCCACATACGTAATGTGTTGACTGTCTTCGTTTCTGAACCAATAATCGGCACATCGTAAGGCATTGCGCGAACAATTTGAGCGTCTAAGTGGCGGTACTTAATATTCCCAGTTGAATCGGCGTACGGTTCAATTCTTCCCCAGTAATTAATTTTTTTCGCATATTCTGGACGTGGTGTTTCCCATGCGTATGGTCCATCAGCAAGCCATTGATCCGGTGTTTCAATTTGATAACCATTTTCAATTTTTTGATTGAAGAAGCCATATTGATAGCGGATTGTATTTCCGTGTCCTGGGTATTGTAATGAGGCAATTGAGTCTAAGAAACAAGCTGCTAATCGTCCAAGACCACCATTTCCTAATCCTGCGTCACTTTCCACTTCTTCTAATTCATTTAAATTGATATTCATTTTTTTAAGTGCTGCTTGAACTTCATGATAAATCCCCAAATTCATCAAGTTATTTGTCAACAATCTCCCCATCAAGAATTCCATTGAGAAATAATACACTTGGCGCTGATTATTTCTAGCAACTGTTTCTTCCGTTGCTTCCCAATTTTCAGCTGCGTATTTTTTGACACTTGCAGCTAATGCAACAAATAATTCATGTTTTGTCGCTGTCGTTACTTCTTTACAAAATAATTCTCTTACTACTTCTTGATATTCTTGTTCAAATCTTTCAATTTTCTTCATATTATATCTCGCCCTCCCAAGCTTGTAATAGCGCTTTCATATTGATTGTAGCATATTATCTTGCCAAAACCTAGTTTCATGCGGCTGTTACTGGTAACAGTTTTATTTTGATTTTTATTTTTTAGTTTTACTCTTTCATTTTCCTTTCTTACGTTTCTAATGTCAACAAAAAATAATCAAAAAAAACGCGAATAACTTCACGTTTTTTTCATTTTACAGCTGTGGTTGTAAATATATTGTTGTGTATGCTGGAATTGTAACTTCAATTCGCTGGCGATAGTTATCACACGGTTCTGGTCCGACTGCGTACGCTTTCGGTGCTGGTAAAATACCATTTTCCATTTCACGATACGAATGGAAAACTTCAATATAACCTTTACCTGCAGGTACACCCATTGGACCAGTAAATTCTTGATTACTAAAATTTATTAACACAATGCGATGTTCTTCAGACCGAACTGTTTTGCGTTGGAAGCCAAACACATTATTTTCACCACGAATCATCAACCATTCAAAACCGCGGAAGTGATAGTCCCATTGCCAAAAAGCTGGTGTTTTATGATAAAAGCTTCCAAGATTTTTAAAGAAATTTTGGAATCCAATATGTGTCGGGTATTTTAACAATAGCCAATCAAGCTCACGATATTCATGCCACTCACGTAAATGGCCGAATTCATTCCCCATGAACGACAATTTTTTTCCAGGATGAGCGTACATCCAAGCATAATATGCACGAGCTTGTTTGAATTGCTCTTCGTAGTTTCCACTCATTTTTTCGACAATTGTCCGTTTTCCATGTACGACTTCATCATGTGATAATGGTAAAACAAATTTTTCACTATAATTATAGAACATTGAGAATGTAAATTCACCAGTATGGTGTTTACGTTCTGGTGCTTTACGACCCATATATTTCAACGAATCATTCATCCACCCCAAATTCCACTTCAAGTCAAAGCCTAATCCACCTTGATCAATCGGCGTCGTTACTTTTCCATAACTTGATGAATCTTCGGCAATCATCAAAGCGCCTTTAAAATGTTCATGAACCATGTAATTCAATCGTTTAATAAATTGAACAGCACCATCATTGACTGCACCTTTGTCGTTTCCATGCCAATAAATCAAATATGATACAGCATCAACCCGAATGCCATCAAAGTGAAATTTTTCTAACCAATAACGTACATTAGATAGTAAGAAACTTTGCACTTCTGGTTTATGTAAATTAAAGTTCGCTGTTCCCCATTGATAATTTTCACGATCATGCTCTGGCTCATATTCAAATTGTGGTGTCCCATCAAACATGTATAAGCCATGCTCGTCTTTACAGAAGTGCACTGGTACCCAGTCAAGAATAACTCCAATTCCAGCTTGATGACAACGATCAACAAAATACATCAAATCTTTTGGCTCGCCATAGCGACTTGTTGTACTGAAATACCCTGTGACTTGATAACCCCAAGATGCATCAAGTGGATGCTCCATAATTGGTAATAACTCAACGTGCGTAAAACCATGTTCTTTCACATATTCAATTAATTCATCAACAATTTCAGTGTAATTATAGTACAGTTCTTCACCTCTTGTTCGCCACGAACCTAAGTGCAATTCGTAGACAAGCATTGGTTCCTGTTGATAATTTTTTTCTGCACGTTGTTTTAACCATTGACTATCTTCCCACGTATACCCGTCTAAGTTATATACTCGCGAAGCGGTTTGTGGACGAACTTCACTCCAAAAAGCAAAAGGATCAGCTTTCGCAACTTTATGGCCATTGTGGTGTTCGACTAAATATTTATATTCATAGTAATCTTCTACCTTTGGAACATATAATTCCCATAAACCACTTTGAAGACGATGCATGTACTGGCCTTCTTGCCAACTATTAAATACACCGATTACTTGTACACTTTTTGCATTCGGTGCCCAAACCCGAAATGTTGTACCACATGGTCGCTCGTTATGGTATTGGATGTGCGCACCTAAAATTTCATGTAATCGTTCATGCTCTCCTTTTTCTAAATAGTAGTAATCTTCCGATGTCAGTGCTCTCATTATTTTCCCTCTTTTTTCTATAAAAAATACCATCACAAAAATAATTTGTGATGGTATAATTTGTGGCTATTAAATAATTGTGTTTACAATTGCCATCACATCAACTTCAATTTTTGCAACCATTGCTTGGCTCAAAGCTTTTGTTGCTTTTTTCGCACTAATATAAACTTTTGCTTTTGGCTCCGTTCCACTTGGACGTAAGCAGAACCAGCTTCCATCAGCTAAATAGTACTTCAAAACATCAGCTTGCGGTAATTCTATGATTGTTTCCCCAGTTTCATCACTGCGTAATTGTTGGAAGTAATCTTCATATGCAATTACTGCTTGTCCTGCAATTGTTGTAAATGGTTGTTGACGAACTGTCGACATTAATGTTTGAATTTTTGCTAATCCATCTTTACCTGGTAAGCTCATACTGATTAAACCTTCTTGGAAGTAACCAAACTCTTCCCCAATTTCATCTAACACATCAGATAACGTTTTCCCTTGTGCTTTGTAGAATGCTGCCATTTCGACTGCAATAACAATTGCTTGCACTGCATCCTTATCACGAGCAATATTTGAATTTACAAGTGAACCAAAACTTTCTTCATATCCAAAGATAAATGTTTTTTCACCTGTGTTTTCATAGTAATGTACACGATCTCCAATAAATTTGAACCCTGTTAATGTACGTTCAGTTGTTACACCGTATTTTGTTGCAATTAATTCGGCTAAATCACTTGAAACAATCGTTGTAAACATGACAGGATTTACTGGCAACATTGCTTTCGCTTGCATTTGTGTTACTAAATAATGGAATGTCAACGCCCCCGTTTGATTTCCATTTAATAATTCGTATTGTCCTGGTCCAGTTTTTACTGCTACTCCAACACGGTCTGCATCAGGATCAGCTGCTAATAAAATATCAGCATCTACTTTTGCTCCTAGTTCCATTGCCATTGCAAATGATTTTGGATCTTCTGGATTTGGTAATTCAACTGTTGGGAAATCTCCATCCGGTGCAGCTTGTTCTTCAACGATATGAACTTGTGTATATCCGAGTGTCTCTAAAGCACGACGTACAGGTACATTTGCTGTTCCGTGCTGCGGTGTGAAGACAATTTTCAACTCATCTTTTGGTACATCATTAATTGTAATATTACATACGGCATCATTGTATTTCGCATCAATTGCTTCCCCAATAATTTCAATTAAACCTTGTTCCATATATGTTTTTTCATCTTCAACTGTTAATAACAATTCATTTTCAACTTCGTTAACTAGCGCAACAACTCGCGCTGCTTCTGTTGGTACTGATTGACATCCAGTTTGATCATAAATTTTATAACCATTATATTCTTTTGGATTATGACTTGCTGTAATTACAATTCCAGCAAAGGCATTTAATTCACGAACTGCATATGATAATTCTGGTGTTGGTCGTAAACTTTCAAAAACATATGCCTTAATACCGTATGAAGCCATCACTTTTGCTGATTCCATCGAAAACTCTGGTGATTTATGACGACAGTCGTATGCAATAACAATCCCGCGTTGTTTTGCTTCTTCACCGTGGCTTGCTATATAACGTGCAAAACCATCATTCGCTTTACGAACTGTATATGTATTCATTCGATTCGTTCCAGGACCTAGGACCCCTCGCATCCCTGCTGTTCCAAATTCTAATTCTTTATAGAAGGCATCTTCTTGTGTTTTTTCATCCATTTCAGCCAATTGTTGCTTTAACTCTTCATCTAAATTTGTAAAATTTTTCCATTTTTCATATTCTGCTTTCCACATAAACAAATTCCTCCTAATATTTTTTTCTACTTCTTTATTTTATCAAATATTCATTCATAAAACGACTTATTTATTAGAAATTTGCAAAAAAAGTAAGGCTTTCACCTTACTCTTTTCTTTATTCTTGTTCTAAAGCTTGAATTACTTCTGTGGGTATCGTTTTTTTACTGATTTTGCGGTAGCGTTGGTTAAAACCTTCACCATGAACTTCACCTACACTACTGATAATCATAAAGGCACGTTCATCTAATGTGTACACAATTTCTTTTAGTAGTGGTAATTGTTCATTGTTAACAACACATAGTAATAAATTTCGTTCTTGACCAGTAAACTCGCCTTTTACTCGCCACGAACTCACACCACGTATTACTTTTTCAAAAATAGCATCTTTAATTTCGGTTGACTGATTGGAAATAATATACACGGCTTTCGATCGTGTCACACCAGTTTCAATATAATCAATTAGAATTCCAGCAATGACAACAACAAATAATGAATACAACATTTGTTCTGGCGTAAATGCGAGCAACGAACTTAACACAATAATTGTATCAAAAATAATTGTTGCTTTCCCAAAAGAAACACCAGCATATTTGTTTAAGATCATCGCTGGCACACTGAATCCACCGGTTGAACCTCTGCCTAAAAAAACAATAGCAACACCTAAGCCAATGATGAGTCCGCCATAAATCGTACTCATTAACAAATCATTGGTCATTTGGTAAACAGGAACAATACTTGTAAAGAGTGGTAACGCGTAGGTCCCGACGACTGTTCCAGCAGCAAAACGATGTCCAAGAAATACCCAACCAATCAGTAAGAAGACAGTATTTAACAGTAACATCACCATTGATAAATCCCAGCCGAACATTTTATTGGTAATAATCGATATTCCGACGACACCACCGGTCGCGATATCGTTAGGTACGAGGAAAAAATTAATACCAATTGCCAAAATAAATGTTCCAACTAAAATCTTGACTAAATTTATCCCTTCACGAATAATATTTTCGCGAGTAAATCCAAATTTTTTATAACGTTCATATCTCAATGCTCGTGAGTTTTGCACGTGTCCACTTCCTTTCAACTCTCTATTTTAATTACTACTTATTTTTTTCGCCAACACTTGCCTGTAAATAAGCACGAATGAAGGTCGTAATTTCACCGTCCATCACTGCTTGGACATTCCCCACTTCCGTGTTTGTGCGGTGATCTTTAACCATTGAGTATGGATGGAATACGTATGAACGAATTTGACTTCCCCAACCAATTTCTTTCTTCTCACCACCAAGCCCAGCTAATTTTGCTGCTTGCTCTTCAACTTGTTTTTCATAAATTCTTCCGCGTAATACTTGCATGGCTGCTGCACGGTTTTTAATTTGTGAACGTTCATTTTGACACGTCACAACAATTCCAGTTGGTAAATGCGTAATACGTACGGCTGAGTCTGTTGTATTTACTGACTGTCCACCGGCACCACCAGAACGGTATGTGTCGATTTTTAAATCATTTTCATTAATATTGACACTCATATCATCATTGATTTCCGGCATAACATGACAAGAAACAAATGACGTATGACGTCTTCCTGATGAATCAAATGGTGAAATCCGCACAAGACGATGCACGCCGCGTTCAGATTTTAAATAACCGTATGCGTTCACACCTTTAATTAAAATCGTTACACTTTTAATTCCAGCTTCATCACCAGCTAGATAGTCTAACACTTCTACTTTATAGCCTTGTTTTTCGGCCCAACGTGTATACATTCGATACAGCATTTCTGCCCAATCTTGTGATTCAGTTCCGCCCGCTCCAGGATGCAACTCTAAAATTGCATTGTTTTTATCATATGTGCCTGATAACAAGACAGTTAATTCAAAAGCTTTGAGGTGTTTAACAAATGGAAGTAACTCTTCTTCAAGTAACATTTGCATGTCTTCATCTTGATCTTCTTTGAGCATTTCGTAGCCTTCTTGTAAATCCTCAAGTTGTTTTGCTAGTTGTTGAAATTCTTCGAATTGTGATTTTAAACCATTTAATTCCTGAATGACTAATTGTGCTGATTTTTGATCATTCCAAAAACCAGATTCAAGCATTTTTTTTTCTAATTGGGTAATTGTTATTGCTTTTCCAGCAATGTCAAAGTGACCCCCTAAATTCTTCAAGCTTTTCAGCTGATTGTGTCAGTTCATTACGGATTTCATATAATTCCATGGTTGATGTCCACCTTTCGATTCCAATAGCTCAATTATAACGAATTTTTACTGATTTTTAAAGTCTTTGATACAAATAAAAGGGGCTGTATCAAAACGAATCAGACCCTTTTTACTTATAAAATTTTTAAATTAACGATTACAACAATCTTTCGATTTTTTACCACTTCCACATGGGCAAGGTTCATTTCGTCCAACTTTTGTATCATTGCGTTTTGGTTGTGCTTTCAAGTTTGTATCAGCTTGCGAGCTAATTGCGTGACCTTTTGCAACTTCTTGTCGTTTTAAGTTTTCAACAATTTCAGCACGAATAATATACATACTAATTTCAACGGCAATCCGATGATTCAGGCTATCAAACATTTGGAACCCTTCTTCTTCATACGCACGTAATGGATCTTGTTGCGCGTACGCACGAAAATGAATTCCATCACGTAAATGACTCATCGCATCAATATGTGCCATCCAGTTTTGATCGACCACTCGTAAAGAAATAACTTTTTGGAATTCCTTCCAAGCTTGTGGATCGGCAAGTTCATGTTTTTCACCGTACACTTCAATTAATGAATTTTGGACATGTGTGACTACTTCTTCGTGTGTTTTCCCTTGAATTGTCGCTAATGTCATCGCTTGTTTTCCAGTGAATTGGAGATTTACTTCATCAACAAGTGCTTGGTAGCTCTTCTCATTATGTTCGCGTAATTCGGCATTTAAGTGACGTGATACTAATGTATTTGCTGCAATGTTAAACATGTTATGTACTAAGTCGGTAACATCGTCAGCATATAAGATTTGATCACGTTGTGAATACATAATTTCACGTTGTTGACGTAATACTTCATCGTATTGAAGTAGTGATTTACGAATGTCATAATTGACACCTTCGACCCGTTTTTGTGCAGATTCTACTTGACGTGTTAACATCTTGCTTTCAATTGGCTCTTCTCCAAGACCTAAATTTTGCATCATGCCTTTAATTCGATCACCACCAAAGCGAACCATTAATTCATCTTCCAATGAAATATAGAAGCGTGTATACCCACTATCTCCTTGTCGTCCAGCACGTCCACGAAGCTGATTATCAATTCGTCGGGATTCATGGCGTTCTGAACCAATAATTGCTAATCCGCCTAAATCGGTTACACCTTCTCCAAGTTTAATATCCGTTCCACGCCCAGCCATATTGGTTGCGATTGTTACCGCACCTTTTTGACCAGCAAGCATAACAATTTCAGCTTCTCGTTCATGGTTTTTAGCATTTAACACTTCATGGCGAATTCCTGCTTTTTTGAATGCAGCAGACAGTAATTCTGACGTTTCAATTGCTACTGTCCCTATTAAAATCGGTTGTCCAGTTTCATGACGTTCTTTAATTTCTTCAACAATTGCGTTATATTTTGCTTCAATATTGGCATAAACAAGATCAGCAGCATCGATTCGAACAATCGGACGATTCGTTGGAATCGCAATTACACGCATATTATAAATATTACGGAATTCTTCTTCTTCAGTTTTCGCTGTTCCTGTCATTCCAGAAATTTTTTCGTATAAACGGAAGAAATTTTGGAACGTAACTGTCGCTAATGTTGTTGTTTCTTCTTTAATTGACACACCTTCTTTAGCTTCTAATGCTTGGTGTAATCCTTCGCTAAATTGACGACCTTGCATGATTCGACCAGTAAATTGATCAACAATTAAAATTTCATCATTCGCTGCTACATAATCAACATCATTATGCATTGTGTAATTTGCTTTTAGTGCTTGTTGAATTCGGTGTACAAGTTCAGTATGTTTAATGTCAAATAAATTTTCTAATTTGAAAATTTCTTCTGCGCGTGTAATCCCATTTTCAGTCAACTGAATTGACTTCGCTTCAACATCAATTTCATAATCTTGTTCAACTTTTAACATTTTTGCAAACATGTCTGCATAGCGATATAAGTTTGCGGTATTTTTTTGTCCACCTGAAATAATTAATGGTGTCCGTGCTTCATCGATTAAAATTGAATCAACCTCATCAATGATTGCGTAATGTAATGGGCGTTGTGATTTATTTTCTTTATAAAGCACCATATTATCACGTAAATAATCAAATCCAAGTTCATTATTTGTGCTATATGTAATATCACAACCATATGCTTCTTGCTTTTGCTCTGGTGTTAATGCGTTTACATTTAACCCAACAGTCAAACCAAGCCATTCATGTAATTGTCCCATTTCTGTTGCATCACGATGTGCTAAATATTCATTGACAGTTACGATGTGAACACCTTTTCCTGTTAATGCATTTAAATACGCTGGCATTGCTGATGTTAAGGTTTTCCCTTCACCAGTCTTCATTTCGGCAATATCTCCACGATGTAACGTAATTCCCCCAATTACTTGTACATAATATGGTTTCATTCCTAATACACGTGTTGACGCTTCACGAACAACTGCAAAAGCTTCTGGTAATAATTGTTCAAGCGTTTCGCCTTTGGCACACCGTTCTTTTAATTCTGGTGTCTTAGCTTGTAGTTCTTCGTCTGTCAGCTTTTCCATTTCCGCTTCAAGTAACATTACTTGATCGGCAATTTTTTCAATTTTACGTAATTCTTGACGTCCCTCGTCAAATAAGTTTTTCAAAAAATTCATGTTTATCGCTCCTCTTGTATGCTCTAGCATCTTCATTCGTCTTTACTATCATATCATATTATCTACTAAATGTGGACCTTCACTAGACAAAAAAAGGCATCATTGTCTCATTAATGAAATCGGTATCATAAAAAAAGCAGATGACGAACATCTGCTTTTTTTATTTTATTCGGGTTCAATAACTCCAAATTTACCATCTTTACGACGATAGAGTACGCAAACTTTGCTTACATCTAAATCGCGATAAACGAAGAAATCATGACCTAATAGTTCCATTTGTAAAATTGCTTCTTCAACATCCATTGGACGTAATTCAACGCGTTTTGTTTTGACAATTGCTTCAGCAGCTTCTGTATACACATCATCAATAAAATCGGCATCTTCAATTTCAACAAATCCACCTTTTACACCATGGTGATTATGTGGTTTGTGTTTCATCGTTTTCACCATGCGTCCACGATGTTTGCGGATTTGACGTTCGAGTTTATCAACTGCAAGATCAATTGCTGCGTATAAATCAGGTTGTTTTTCGTCGATACGTAAAATAAAGCGATTTGCGAAGACCGTTGCTTCGATTCGTTGCATATGATCATAAATTTTAAATAAAACTTTTGCTTCTACCTCTTCAGGTTTTTCGAAAAAGCAATCTAACCGTGAGAATTTTTCAATTACATACGCTTCAATTGCAGGTGTTACTTCAACATTTTGACCACGAATATTTAATTTCATAAAGAGGACCCCCTTGCTACTTATATAAGTTATTATACCACACACGAAAGCGATTTCAAGTTATCTGAACAAAGAAAATGTTTGAACTTGTTTTTTTTCTTTACTCCCTTGTTGTAAGGCGAAAACTGCTTGATAAATCGTGGCGCCAGTCGTGTACACATCATCAATAATTATCAGTTCTGTTTCAACTTCTTTACAAGCTTGGAAAGGATAATCCAACATCAAACGCTCTCGCTTCGTTCTCTCACTCTGATGCGGTGTATGCATTAATTTTACCAAATAATTGTCAA
Organism: Culicoidibacterales bacterium; assembly: GCA_051651525.1. GTDB lineage: Bacteria > Bacillota_I > Bacilli_A > Culicoidibacterales > ZOR0006 > ZOR0006. Next base: position 13,897 of record JBOFSL010000330.1, read on the forward strand.
AAGGATAGTCTAATTGACAATAAAAATGCTTGATTACAACGATTTTACGAAGCTTTAAGCGTTCTGTATGTGAAGGTATATGAGTTATTATCTTGTTTTTCATATTCTTGTGCAAATATTCATTTGTGACCCTAACAAACCCATCAATTAATGCGATATCACCAAGAAATTTTATTTGGTGCAATGCCGCTTTAGCTGCTTCATTGTATTGAAATAACGCATGATGCTCAACAATCCAACCATAGTTTTTTTCCCAGTATCGGCATTGATCACAGATTTTTTGTTTGCATTGTAAAGTTCCACAGCACCTTTGACATCGGTCTATTTTCTCAATTGGTGCGAATTCTTGCCAACACCGTTCGCAAAAACACGATTGTTTCCGATCGAACAGCTGACCAAAACTTGCTTCATGAGGCATAGCTCCATCACATAATAAACAAAAATTCACGAGATAATCCCCCTTTGACTTGCCAACGTATTACAAGATTTAATTTCTTTGATCGCTATTTTCATCGCTGTCGTTTGCGTTTGAGCGATGAACCAAACGCACGCATCGCTATCAGCCGTTTTCCGATCAACTCGGCCACTCATTTGTACGAGAGCTGCCCAATCAAAAACATCATGATCCGCATCGATAATAATCACTTCACATAAATCAATGGTTACTCCTCGTTCCAAAATTGTTGTTGTCAGTAGAACCTTAAGTGTTCGTTGGCGAAATTGCTCAACTTTTTGTTTTCTTTCGCTATCGCTACTATATACAAAGTCACATTGTTGCTGATAATACGATTCAAACACTTGATAGATAGTCATTCCAATTTGAATTGTTGGAACAAACACCATCACAACACGATTATTGGCAAGTAATTCATCAATTTTTGCAAATAACTTTTGTTGTTTGCGTTTATTCTTTAAAAGTTGTTTACTCGTTCCCCAAAACTTGATTTGTGGAACAGGTAATGGTCGCCGATGATACCGTCCTGGTAATTGGAAAATTGGTTGTTGTTTTTTCGTTAAACTTTTTTGTAGCTTTTTGCTCGGTGTTGCTGTTAAATAAATGAAATTACCATTTGGTTTACACGCACGTTGTGCAAATCGGGTTAATTTTTTATCGATTGTATAAGGAAACGCATCGACTTCATCAATAATAATACAATCAAATGCTTGGTAATATCGAATCAATTGATGTGTTGTAGCGATCACAAGTTGTGCATCTATTTTACCAAACTGAGAGTTTTGGTAATGACTCGCGATTGCAATTCCTTGAAAAGCTGATTCTAATCGCGGGTGTAATTCTTTTACAACGTCACTTCGTGGTGTTGCCCAACAAATACGTTGTTGATTTTTTAAAGCAGCAGCTATACCAGCAAACATCATTTCCGTTTTCCCAGCACCGCACACTGCATAAATCATCCCTGTTTGCGCTTGTTTTATCCACTGTTTGACTAAGATGCTCGCTTGTGTTTGCTGCTCAGACAATTGTCCATTCCACACTGAACGTACAACTTCACACTGAAACTCACTTTGATCCACTTCGATTTTTATACAAGTTGTCATCATCCCAAAACCTACACATTGGCGACAATACCAACAGAATTTCTGACAAGCTTCACAGTAATACTGATAAAACCAACGTTGTTCTTCATTTCCACAACGTTGACAATAAAAATTACCACTCCTACCTGTTACTGCAACTATCGCGTTGGGGTCTCCACTCACTTTCCATCGTTGACGTTTCATTCCTTTCACCTCCTACTACTAATATTCTCTAAAAACGCAAAAAAGTTCAGACTTTCGTCCGAACTTTTTTGCGTTTTTTATATTAGTATTCTTTTAACCACACTAAGCCGATTCCTGTTGGGCCGATATGCGCTCCAACTGTTGGTGAAAGGTAATATTCACTACATGGCACGTTTGGTAACATCGTTTCAACCGCTTGACGTAATTGTTGAATCAATTTTTCGTCGCCTGTATGAATAATGTATAACTGCTTTGGTTGGTGTGTTTCAGCTTCTTGAGCAATTTTTTGAACAGCTTTTTTAAAAGTGCGCATCTTTTCAATAACTTTTAAATCACCTTCAATAATTGTCAAAATCGGTTTGATTTGTAATAACTCTCCAAAAGTTGCTGAAACGCGACTTAACCGCCCACCTTTTTGAAGATATGTCAATGAATCAACTGTAATTCGTGCATCGACAAATCGTTCACGAATTAAACGATGTAACAATGCGATTGCTGTTTCAGCATCCGTTCCTGTTTTGATTGCTTTTGCCATTTCCATGACCGCAACCCCGCCAAAAATCGTTGTTGATTCAGTATCAACGACATGAACTTTAATACCTTCGATAAAATCTAAAGCGGCAATTGCTGCTTGATATGTTCCACTCATTTTTGATGACATGACAGTCACAATAATTTCTTCATACCCTTTTGCTTGTAACTTTTGATACTGTTCAACAAATTCTCCCGGTGCTGCTTGTGACGTTGTTGCCATTTCACCATTATTTAATCGCGCAAAAAATGCCTCATAACTAATTTCTTCTACATCTTTATATGGTTTCTCATCAAAGACAACGTATAGAGGAATTATATGAATATCATGTTTTTTTGCAAATTCCTCTGGAATTGTCATTGTTGTATCGCTTAAAATTGCTATTTTACTCATCATAACACTCCTTCAAAGTGGTTTCTTTTTCAATTATATACCAAAGCGATTGGTCTTGCAATTTTTTATGTATCGATTTCTTTTTTCTACTCGTGTATAATTATAAATTGTCTGCTAATGCAACGCAAAGGAGTAATTTTATGAACTATTTTGGAGTGAAGACTGCAAATCACTACGAGATTCAAATTGAAAAATCGCGTTTTATTTGCTATTTTTCACCAGCGACAAGTCCAGAACTTGCACAAAATTTTATTGATATAATTAAAAAAGAAAACTGGGATGCTACTCATAATTGTTCTGCCTACATTGTCGGTGATCAACAACAGTTTCAAAAAACAAATGATGACGGTGAACCGAGTGGTACAGCTGGTGTACCCATGCTTGAAGTATTAAAAAAGCGTAATTTAACGAATATTGTTGTCGTTGTCACTCGTTATTTCGGGGGCATTAAACTTGGAGCTGGTGGTCTTGTTCGTGCTTATACCCAAAGTGTTGTAACAGCACTTAATCATCAAGCCGTTTTAATTGAAAAAGTACCGCAACTCAAAATTCAATTTATGCTTCCTTTTGATCTTGCTTTTAAAGTTGAAAATACATTACGTTCAGATTGTCGGTTTACGGTTGAACGTGTTGAATATTATTCAGAAGCAGTTACCTTCTTCGTTTTATTTGTACCTGAAGTTGAAACACTTTTTACTCAATTACTCGCAACTATCTGTAATCAAGATATCAATATTTATCATTTAGGCATCGTTTTCTATGAAAAAATTGTTGATTCTGATTAAAATAACAGTTTTCTATTTTGATTTCAGTCAAAAAACTTTATAATAAATATATTATGCAAAAAATCATCTAAATTATCGTAAAGGAGGCGTTTTCCATCGCTGAATCAAATAAAAACCAACAACCTAAATCGATTTTCAAACAAATCATCACTGGCCTACTTACTTTTGTCCTAATTGTAGGTCTTGGCTACTCTGCTTTTATCGCATATAAAGTTTTTCAATCAGCTAATAAAATTGTTGATTCTGATAATAGTGTCACGCTCAATGTTACCCAAGAGCCTTTCAACGTCCTTTTAATTGGGATGGATGAAGAAGAACTCGATAGTGGTCGAGCTGATTCACTCAACGTTGCTACCATCAATCCAAAGATGCAAACAATGCAAATGACAAGTATCCCCCGAGATACTTATGTAGAAATTCCCTGCAAAAATAATCTGCGTGATAAAATTACGCACGCTCACGCCTATGGTGGTACTGATTGTACAATTAAAACTGTTGAGCAACTTTTAGATACAACTATTGATTTTTATGTCAAAATCAATTTTAATGGTTTCGTTGATGTTATTGACGCAATTGGTGGAATTGAAATGACCGTTCCCGATCTTCGTGAAGGTTTCTTGACTTACATTCAAAATCCTGATGATGTCGGGTTAATCCCCTTCCCTGAACAAATGAAAATTTTCAAAGAAGGAAATGTTTGGTGTGAATCAGACAGTAGTCGTGAACGATACGCCGTATGTTTTGATGAATTTGGTTTACAACATGTTGATGGTGAGCAAGCACTTGCTTTAGCACGTACTCGCCATTATGATTCTGACGGTGACCGTGGTAATCGTCAAATGGAAGTTGTCAAAGCTATTGCCAAAAAAATGTTGAGCGTCGAGGGGGTCCTTTCGCTCAATAAAGTACTTGATGCTGCTGCCGATAACATTTCAACAAATATTTCGATTAATCAAATGACCTCTTTAGTCTCTTTAGCTCAAAATGTCTTAGCTGCTCGTGGTGGCGATATTAGTGGTTTTGCATTCCGAACGCTTCAAATACAAGGTGATGGGTTTATTTTCGAAGGCGAACTGAATGGTCGTGCATGGTATATGATCCCTTATCTTGAAAGTATTAACTATTTACGTCAACAAATTAGTACCGAACTTGGACTTTCGCAAGTATTCATGAGTGGTGAACTCAGTTATAATGCAAATAATCAATATCCACGTCCAGAAGAAATTTATGGCTTTACACCAATGTTTTCAGGGATTACTCCATCAACTGATGATACACCAGTCATTGAAAATGATCCAACTCTAGCGCCATCAACTCCAATTGAATTTACTTGTGCTGATGGTCAAACTTCAGTTAATGGTATCTGTCCAGAACCTGTTGTTCCTGAAAAGCCTATTGTTCCTGATCCTGATCCTGAACCCGTGCCTGATCCTGAACCCGTGCCTGATCCTGAACCCGTGCC